>JAHKKJ010000565.1 GCA_020027655.1 Deltaproteobacteria bacterium
AGCTGCTGTTCGCCTTCACTGAGTTCGCGAAAGGTCAGCGAACCATCAACCTTCCTCGCACGAACGCTGATCCGCACTTCGCTGATGAGCTTTGAGATATACGTGCTCTCCAACGCTTTGAAGAAATCCTGTTGCGTGCCATAATGGCCTGCAAGTGTACGGACGTGGTCAAGGTCCGGGAGAAAAAGGTAGAGGTGCTCTAATGATTGCTGATTCTTGAACTCTGTTGGCACACATACCTTGAGCCGACAGGGAGCTAATACCAATTCATACAGCCGACTTAGGAAGCCGCTGACAACACCTCGTGCGTTCCAGAAGCGCGGATCGCCTTGCCTGCTTGTCCATGGAGGCTCGCGCATGATGAACAGGGCATAGTCGAAGTCCTCGATCCAAAGGTGTTCACTGAGAAATGTTGCTATCGCAGGATCGGGATCAAGAAAGAACGCCAGCAAGACGAACTGGCTGTGGACAGGCCGCGCGAAGAACAGGGGACGAAGCGGCTGATCGATGTTGTTCAAGAGCTGCCGATAGAAGGACTCCTGATGCCGATCGAAGTGTGTCTCCATCCGATTGCTCGGACCTGAATAATATCCAAAGACGAAATTCGGCAGGTGCTCTCGCGTCGGGCTGTCGTGAAATGCCTTCCATGCCAGCTTCTTGCCATCTGCTGTCAGCTCATACCCGTGCTGCGCCCGCCGTTCAGGGTCGGCGTCAACAGTGATCGCGCGTCCGTGACAGAGGTAATGAAGTTCGTATGAAAAGCGCGGACGCTCCCCGAGGTCCAGCTCCCGGAAGATGATCGTGAGTGCTTCAAGCAGATTGGACTTACCCGTACCGTTACGACCGACTAGTACCGTCATCTCCGAAGCTTCATCGAAGTTAATCCGAAAGTCGTACAGGTTCTTAAAACGCGACCGAATATGCAACCGATCCAGTCTCATTGCTTTACGGCTTCCAACATGACGTCACTCTCGGTTAGTCTGTTTTCTCGGATACGTCCTTTGGCAATTTCTTCACGCAATGCCGAGTAGAAATCTTCGATTGAGTCATCGTCATAGCCTGACTCGGTCAATAGCTGTGCAGGGGACATCGGTTTGCCCTTGATCGTGAGCACTTCCGCCAGTGGCCGATGCTGGGACGATAATCCGGACGATTTTTTTCTCATCGTATCTCTCCGTTGCATGTTGGTAGTTTTCTTTGTACTTTTTGCAGCTTCTGCCTGTTGCGACTTTTGCTCTCGGATCTGTGTCAGCAGTACCGATGCCGGTTCGTCGCCAGGGTCTTGGGATACCAATTCGCCGCGGAAAGCTTTCGCAAGGATGGATTCGTCGAGTTGATCGAGGGCATCCGTTGTTTCGGAAATCAGTTCCGATATGTTGTTTACACCAGCAATTTGGTTATGGACCGCTTCGCAAATAACATCCTGTTCTTGACGTGGGGGAACAGGGATAGCCAACGATTTTAGTATTTCCCCATTGATCCCTGGACGTGTCTGTCCTCTTATAGCCTTGGCGAGTTGCTTGAGCACCTCGACCGCACCCTGAAATCCCAAGACGAGAAAGTGAGGATTAATAAGACGCTGTTCGAGAGTTATACGATAAACGTGTTTTGTGATGATTGCCGTCTCTAAATCTGCCGGGACAAGACAGCATCGCCCCACAGTAGCCATTACCGTAACAAGTACGTCTAGTGGTCGTGCTGTGTACTGCTTGAGTTCCTCGTATTTTTCTCTACTTACTCGGTGTTGTTGTCCAAGTGAGAACCCGTCTCGATGCACATTGTCGATACCAATTGCTAAAATTCCTGTGTCTTGAAATTCCGAATGAAGAAGATTGCTTCCAAATGGTCCGCTTTGGATTGCGCGCGGGAGGTCAGACGCAAGTTCTGCAACGCGAATCCAACACCAGCCGTCTGGTAGTTCCTGCAGATCGGAATCGTCAACTGACGCAGGTCCCTCATACTTATCCTGCCAGTGCTTCGGAGGCTTTTGGCCTTTGGCTTCGTATATGGCCAGTTCAGCTTGTTCCCAACGGCGGCGGCGTTCGGCGCGGATGCGGTGGAGGAATTCGCTCGCAGGTTTGACGTTTGGGTGGGCGGCGCGCCAGTCGGCGGTCAGATCGCCATGGAAGGCGGCGGCTAGCACTGATTGTCGGAACTGCTCCAGCAGTGGCCTCACTTCTGCAAGCGCCTCCCGTGCCCGCCGGCTCCGCTCCTGTAATGCCTCGATCTTCGCCACAATTTGCTGCTGCTCGGCTATAGGGGGTAGTAGGATCTCAGTATTCTCAAAAGTTCCTTTTGTAACATGGCGAAGCCCAACCCCACCTTGGGCTTTGCGGATTAATTCGTCCAGCTTATGATTGATGGCAAAACGGAGATAGGTCTTGTCAAGGAGTCTTTCAGGTGTGACAACGCGGAAGATGTGCTGATTCAGAAGTGCAGTACCACCCCGCCAAACGTGAGCACCGAAGGAAGTCCCAGGAGTGCCGGACCAGGCAAAGAGCAAATCGCCCGACTGAACCAGATGCCTCTCGTCATAATCGCCGTTGAAGTAATTGAACTTGGCGTCAAGATTATTGAGGTTCTGAATGCGAATGATCGGAAGGCCATCATTTGTCCACTCGGTCGGTTTGAAGGCACGTCCATTGATAAGCTCACAGAGATGAACTATTTTGACACTTTCCCAGCCTGCCGATAGTCGACCTTTTGTGTTGCTCACGCCTCAACCTCCTCACCTTCCAGCAAGGCGGTCAGCGCATCCATCTCCTCTATCGCAATCTGCAGCTTCTCGCGGATCAGTGCGGCGACATCCTCGGGTTCCGGCAAGCCGTCAGCCAAGTGTGGCTCGTCGTCCTTGAGCCAACTGATGTCGAGATTGTCGCCCCGTTTGGCAATTTCCTTACGTGTAAAGCAGCGGAAGCGGCCTTCCCCGCCCTGATCAACGCGCTCGCTGGTACCATCACTCCGGCTGCCATAACCTGCTTCAAACTCCGCAAAGTGCTCATGCGTCAGCGGTGTGCGTTTGCCGAACGCTGGCATGTTGGTTCGCAGGTCGTAGACCCAGACTTTCTGGGTATTCCCCGTATCAATCGCGCCACGGGTAAAAAATAACACGTTCGTTTTGACGCCCTGCGCGTAGAAAATACCGGTGGGCAGTCGCAGAATGGTGTGCAGGTTGCACTTGTCCATCAAGTCGGCGCGGATCTTTGCGCCCGTACCTTCCTCGAATAGCACGTTATCGGGCATCACCACGGCTGCGCGTCCGCCGGGTTTCAGGGCACGATAGACATGCTGCAGGAAGGCGAGCTGTTTGTTACCGGTGACATATATAAAATCGTCGCGCGTGGGCCGTCCGCCACCGCGTTTGGTGCCGAATGGCGGGTTGGTCATGATGACATCGGTTTTGGGCAGCCGGGCACCCATGGATGATAGCGTATCGCCAAGGAGCATCTCACTTTCGATACCGTGTAGCATAGCATTCATCAGCAACAGTCGGTGTGCGTCAGGCACCAGCTCAACGCCGACAAACGCTTGCTTGCGCTGGAACTCCTGTTCCTGTGCCGACAGGTCGAATAGTTCATCGGTGCGCTGTTTGATATAGCGGTCGGCCATGATCAAGAAACCGCCCGTGCCGGCTGCGGGATCCTGCACGATTTCGCCTGGCTGTGGCTGGAGACAGTTGACCATGCATTCGATCAACGGCCGCGGCGTGAAATACTGCCCGGCTCCCGACTTCTTCTCGCTGGCGTTCTT
>JAHKKJ010000566.1 GCA_020027655.1 Deltaproteobacteria bacterium
TGGAGCAACTCTGTGCGCCACGAGCGTCGGGATTACGGCGAGGGTGCTCCAGGATATCGACAAAATAAGAACGCGGGAGGCCAAGATTATTTTAGGCGCCGCGGTCATTGATGACGTGCTCGGGCTGATCGTTTTGGCGATTATCAGCGGCATGATCATCGGGACGAGTACGGGGACAGGTGTCACTGCTGGGTCAATCGTTTGGCTGGTCACGAAGGTTGCCATCTTCTTAGCGGGTTCTCTCGTGCTCGGCCTTTTTTTCGTTCCACGACTCATGCGCCAAGTGGCTAAGGCCAAGAGTAAGGGTATGCTGTTCACGTTTGCGCTGGCTTTTTGTTTTCTTCTTTCTTATCTCGCGACGTTGATTGGTTTGGCTGCAATTGTCGGTGCGTTCGCTGCAGGGCTTATTTTGGAAGGCGTTCCTTTTCAGGAGCTTCTTCACGAAGATGAGCGTTCTCCGGAGGAGATGCTCCATCCTCTCTCAACTTTCCTTGTGCCGCTCTTTTTTCTTCATATGGGGATCAAGATCGAACTAGCAAGTCTATTTCGTGTCGAGGTGATCGGCTTGGCATTAGCTTTGACCCTTGTCGCCATAATCGGCAAGCTGGCTTGCGGTTTGGGAGCCATGGAAAGAGGGAGAAATCGTCTTTCTATTGGGCTAGGGATGGTACCACGGGGAGAGGTAGGTTTGATTTTTGCGGGTGTAGGCCTGACGCTGAACGTCGGTGGAGAGCCGGTTTTAGATGAAGCGGCTTTTGCCGCGATTCTGGTCATGGTCATGGTGACGACTTTGATTACGCCGCCTTTGCTCCAATGGAGCTTTGCGCGCCGTAAAAGAATCTAGTTCCTTCATTTAGGTATAGACCCTTGGCACGACAATTTGACGCAAACACGGAGATCAGTTATCTGTGCCTCAGTACCGGGGGTGAGCAATGAAAAAAAACGGCCTCCTTATCGCCTTGTGTGTTGTAAGTTGTCTTAGTGTGAGCACGTCCGCTGGCGCAGGAGAGTCGCCTCCGCTCCGTAAGATTCGTGCAGCTATCACTTCCATTTCCGGCTCCATGGTGCCTCCTTGGGCCGCCCACGAGGCGGGCATTTTTAAGAAGTACGGCTTGCAGGTCGAAGTGATCGCAATGCCTAGCGGGATTCAAGGAATCAATGCGCTGATTGCGGGCGAAGTCGCCTTTGTACAGATTGCCGGGGGGACGACGGCAGGAGCCGCGGTCGGCGGCGCCGACGTAAAGATTGTGGCAACCACGGTGGGAACTTTATTGCTGAATCTGGTGGTGCGGCCGGAGATTGAGAAGCCGGAGCAATTGCGCGGCAAAAACATAGGCATAAGCCGTTACGGCACGTCACTTCACACCGGAGCCCGCATCGCCATGAAACATTTTGGTCTGGAGCCGGGCAAAGACGTGGCGATTGTCGAAATCGGTTCCGGCGATTGGATTGTCGGGGCGCTGCAAGGCGGCCGCGTGCAAGCGGCCGTGTTCGGATACCCGGCGACGAGCCGGGCAGTGAAGCTCGGCAACCGATTGTTATTGCATCTCCCGACTCTTAATATTCCTTATGCGTCCACCGGCGTTTCTACCCGGGGAGACATTATCCGCGATGATCCCGACCTGGTTAAACGGTATCTTTCGGCGGAGGTTGAAGCCATCGCTCTGATGAAAAAAGACCGGGCTTTTACCATAAAGGTCTTGTCGAAGTATCTCCGAACCGACGATATGGATTTGCTTTCGGAGTCCTATGATATCCAAATAACCAAGTACATGATGAAAGTGCCGCTAACGACTACGGACGCAGTAAGGTCGGTTTTGGATGAGCTCGGTGAGAGAAGTCCGAAGGCCAAAGAGCAAGACCCCAGTAAATTTTTCGACGACAGATTCGTACGACAATTACAGGCCAGCGATTTTATCGACCCTCTCTACCGTTAGACTAAGACTAGATCGAGGCGAGGTATGCGATGGCGCGACTATCACCCATAACATTCGTGTGCTTGGAAACTTTGGATACACTGACGGTATCCAAAAGTATTCGTGTCTGCTTTCGAGTAGCGATACATCGAGCCAAAAGTTGCGCCAAATACGCGCGCATTCTCGGCTGGCATTGAGATTGCTGATTGCTGTAACCAAACATCGTCGCTATCCGAGAAATTTCAAATTGATCGATAAAAGAAATCTACATGTTCGCGGAAAAGAAAAGGAGGACTTTAACGATGACTATTGAGAAAGAAGCATTATCGGACGTGGGGGCGGGAGTATGCTGCATCATTCCTCCCTATGTTCTGGATCACCTTGTGCAATCCAGCGATGCGAGGATTCGGCAAATTGCCGTCGACGCTATCGCTAACGCTTCGGCCGTGCGCGCGGTACGCGCCACCCTGGCGATGATGCCGGCTTTCGCTGCCGTACCCTCTCCCGCAGCCAAGCGCCACCGTCTCATCTATGATGCGAAAAACGGCGGATTCAACGAGCTGCCGGGACATCTGATTCGTTCCGAAGGTGATCCTAAGACCGAGGACATTGCCGAGAACGAGGCCTATAACTACGCCGGATCAACTTATAATTTTTACAAAAGTGTCTTTGCCAGAAATTCGCTCGATGACCATGGCATGACGATGATTTCAAGTGTGCATCTCGGGCGTAGACTTAACAACGCTTTCTGGACCGGTGAGCAAATGTGCTATGGCGACGGGGACGGAAGGATCTTTATCCGGTTTACGAAATCGGTGGATGTCGTTGGCCACGAGCTGACCCATGGCGTGATTTCTCATACTTGCAATCTGGTCTATTCCAATGAACCTGGGGCGCTGAACGAACATTTTGCCGATGTGTTTGGCTCCCTCGTCAAGCAGTGGCGCAAGCGACAAACGGCGAAGCGGGCCGACTGGCTTATCGGTGGAGACATCATGGGACCGGATACGACGGCAAAGTCGTTGCGAACGTTTAAGGCGGAAAAAGCCTACGAGAACGACCCTCTCTTGGGGACGGATCCCCAACCCAAACATTTAAGCAACAAGTATAACGGCAGCGGTGACAACGGCGGCGTGCATATCAATTCTGGTATTCCCAATCACGCGTTTTACCTCGCCGCCATGGAAATTGGCGGCAAAGCATGGGAAAAGTCGGGGCAGATTTGGTACAAGACGATGCTCAAGCTGACGAGCACGAGTCAGTTTAATGATATGGTGGTAACCTCCACTGAGAGTGCTGCGACGCTCTATGGTAACAACAGCCGCGAACATAAGGCCGTGACCAAAGCTTGGAAGAGCGTCGGGTTCTAAATGAAAGTTCGTTTTCGCCAAAGCGGTGGTTTCGCGGGGCTCGTTTTGGGCTGTGATCTCGATACCAGCACCCTGCCTCCGGCCGAGGCGCAAGAGCTTACGCGACTCGTCAAACAAGCAAACCTGGAAAAAATTCAGACTAGACGAAGCGAGAAAGCCCGGGATCTGCAAAATTATGAAGTTGCCGTCGAGGGTGATGGCATAACTGCGAAGGCGACCTTTGACGATATGAGCTCCAGCCATCTTCTTATCTTTCATATTTCTCCACACCGGATCACGCTTAGGTACCTTCGTGCCCTTTCCGATGTCTAAAATGCCAACCGGAATCTGAAGTGCCGAATGGACAGTGACGAGTCAATTGACTGGAGACAGAATCTTTACCATAATCGCTAGGAAGTTCAAAACCTTAGGATCTCAACGGGCAACGTTTGAAACACTTTATTGTATCGGGAATTCAAGCTTT
>JAHKKJ010000567.1 GCA_020027655.1 Deltaproteobacteria bacterium
AGTTTTCTCTGACTTTCCTCAGAGAGAAGCCTGCGGAAATCTTCCCCCATCATTTGTTGGCCTGTGCAATGAAAGGCCTGCTCCGCTGCCGGATTCATCCGGGTCACCTTCAAGTTCTGGTTGAATTCGATGACGGCGTCCATAGCGCTGTCGAACAGCCGGCGCAGTTTTTCTTCGCGCTCCAGAACTTGTTTCTCAGCCCGCAGTCTTTGCATTTCCGCAGTGGCTCGGGCCGCAAAGATATTGAAAAGCGCTAGAACTCGAGGCTCTTCTGGAATCGGACGTCGATCGATAACCGCCAAGTGTCCCAGAACTCTCCCATCAATGTCTTTCAAAGGCATTCCCATGTAACTGACAGCACCGGTCTCCTTGATGTCCGGATCATCGGGGTACAATTCAAGCAAATTGTCAGGGAAATGGACGAGAGCAGCCTTGTCGATGACTTGCTCGCACGGTGTTCCGGCGATATCGACCTCGTAATTTTGGATCCACTGCCCGTCCATCCAGAAGGCAAGGGCGCGAAGCCGGCGACATTCTTGGATATATTCAGTGACCCAGGCGCCATGGGTTTTCAGCGCTCTAGCGAGATTTTCGACGAGGGCGGCAAAGAAGCGCTCGCCTGTCTCGTTCGCCGTTCCCTCGAGGATACTCCGCAGCGCAACCCCTTCGTCGAGTCCGTCCAGGGGAAGGGTTATATTGTGAGTGTCGGCCATCGAAAATTACTATTGTAAGTTAGCCGCCGGCATCGAGCAAAAAACGGCGGCCATTCCACACGTCACTCGTAATAAATATCCGAGACCGGCAGGCCCATGTCAAGGACGCGAACCTTTTAAAATTGGGTCTTCAGGCTTCCGTGTGGCTCACCGCGGAAGCGCTGCGGTCCAGAGAAAAACGAGCGAAGCTGTGCGACCAGCCAGTCGCCCGTACATCTTTTTTGCGACCTTTGCAATGCAATGCTTAAGAGTTTGCGCGCCTCGAATTTGTAATCTTGTTTATACTTGGCGCCCTTTGCGTCTTTGCGCGAGTCAATCCGATTTGGTTGCGGCTCTGCCGTGCCGTGTCTCCGCGGTGAATAATCCTGTGGAGAGCATGGCATCCAGCTTATCGAACGGTAATAATCACGACTCCCGCGACCATCAGAATGGCCCCCAAAAGGGTTCGCGGGCTGATGGTTTCCATACTTCTAAGAAATAGCGCGCTAAAAAGCACAGCGAAGAGCGGAGTGGTGTTGAGGAGTGGGATGATAACTGAAACGTCGGCTCGGCTGAGAGCGATGAAGTTTGCGATTTGAGCCGATAGCGCGACCAGCGCGGCGCTGAAAAAGAACAGAAAACTTTGGCGTTTTACGCGAAGCTGCCCAGTCCGTTTTGTGGCGATTAGGAAAACGACGAGGAGCGTTAAGGTCACGGAGGTGACCGTGGCTGCGGCTACAAACGGGTCGGGTAGAATATTGAGCCCTTGCTTGCGTAAGCTCTGAGAAATGGCAGACACGAGGGCTGCGCCCAATGGAAACAAAGTATCAAGCAGCCGCCAGTTGCTTGTTCCGCTATGGCCCGATGAGATGGCCCAAACGCTTGCCACAATCAGGACGGTGCCGACGTATACAGGAACAGGCGGTTGCTCATGGAGAATGCTCACGGCGATGGCCGTAGCAAACAAAGGTTCGGCGCCGCGCAGTGGGCCGGCGCGTGAAACCCCGATCCGGGTCAAAGCTTCGTAGTAGAGAGCGCGCGCGAAGAGCGGTTGAAGGCAGCCGCTGATCAAAAAATAGAGCATCGCTGGCGAACCGAGAAAATCCAGCGGTGTCGTAATTAGTAGATAAGTCCAGATGCAAGTCACGGAGACGGTATAACTCACCAGCATCGCCGCGAAGATATTGGACTGCCGCAGACCCAGACGGACCAAAACCGAATCTCCCGCCCAGCCCATGGCGGAAAAGATCGCGACGAGTTCAGCGAACATGCTGTTGTTTTCTTTGCATCGGGATGGGAAACCATCAGATAAGCTTAGGCTTGGATCATTTTCAAGCTAGCAGGCTGCTGAAAAAGCCTCATAAACCGATTGCCCTGAGCATTGTCGAAGGGTGCGCCCAATCGCCTCGCTGCGACGTAATAAAGATTGGAATAGTGGAAGGATGAAATGATGGATTGATGCGTTCAAAGTCCAACATTCCGATGTTCCAATATTCCAATGCTCTCGGCTTGCTAAAACAAGAAGAGCTGGACTACTATTTGGTGGCAACTCGAACTAAACAGGAGGGATTTTTATGGAAAACGGCAAAGAAGTTCTCGCGAAGGTCGTTCAATTGCGGACTCAACTCGTGAGCCAGGGACACACCCGTCACTTGCTGGCGGAAACTGATCTGATGACACTACGGATCCATTGTTATTCTCCCGGTATTGGAGAAAACGCGCTGCACTCTCACACTAAAGAGGATCACATCTTCGTGGTTCTGGAGGGCACCGCGCAATTTAACACCGGCAGAGACGGCAAGACGGTGGTGAAAGCGAGCAAGCACCAAGCCATTGTGCTGCCGGCGGGCTGCTATTATCAGTTCTGCAACTCGGGCGACACTCCCCTCGTAATGGCGCGTATCGGCGCCGGTCCGGACAAATCGGACACGCGGCTGAATCCTGATGGCACGCCGATCCCGGGGAGAACTCACGAGCAGGGAGCCGCGAAGCCGGTTCTGATCGAAGGCGCGTTTTTTGAGTGAGCTTGTTTACTTTGAGGGCCAAGGAATAGATTTTCTCATGGACAGAGCAGTTTGAGGCAGGTTGCTGACATAGGTATTCGAGGTGCTTAGTTGAATTACGAGGAAGCAAGGAGGCTCGCTAGAAGCTGGTGTGAGGCCTGGAGCAAGGGTGATTTGGACGCCGTAATGAGGCACTACGCCGACGACGTGAAATTTTCATCGCCGACGGTTATCAAGCGGTTAGGAATTGTTAACGGGTGGATCGAAGGCAAAGCACGCTTGAGAGAGCATTTCGCCGTGGGCACAAGAGCGCCGGGTTTACGCTTCGAATTTGTGGATGTTTTATTGGGGGTCGGCGGGATGTGTATTGTTTATAAGCGTGAAACCGGCGCTGTCGTTGTTGACGTTATCGAACTTGATGCCAACGGAAAAGGAAAAGTGGTGCAAGCTTTTTACGGGGAGCCTTGACAATCGGTTATCGCAAACAAAGACAGGTCTTATTTGCTCGTCTCACGCCATATCTCTCATACGCGCCATGGTGTACTGAAGCTTTCTTAGCTCTTTCATAAACCAGCGCTGTCTGCGCTGATGGCGCGTGAGATGTGGTTGGAGAAGTGAGCGGGGATATATCTTTGCTCCGCATTCTTCGCACTTCGCTGCTGGCAACGCTTTGTCCTCGATTAGAATCGCCTGTGAATTATCTTGAGCAGTTGTTTGCATATTTCTCCTCCTCCTATTCTTGAACTGAACGGTAGGCGGAGCAAGCAATATGCCACGGAGGCGAGACAACTCCACCGTGGGTCAAAACGTCGGCGGTCCTTCCTTATTGCTCTGAAGCCCAGCTCAATCAGGTTGGCAACTTTCAAGCTCGGCGTGTCAGCGCTGACATTAGGGTCATTGTCATGTCACTGAGTGACAGCTAAAGCCGTATCGCTCGGAACAAGCGGGGGAGAGTGGTGGGCGTGACAACCAGCGACAAGGGCGACAGGGTTTCCTGACTATCAGGCAGTAGTTCGGTGGTAGGAACTGCCACGTTCTTGA
>JAHKKJ010000002.1 GCA_020027655.1 Deltaproteobacteria bacterium
GAAAAGTGGCGATTCGATGACGAAAACCAAAAGGCAATCCAGCAAAACGGTAAGCCGGCCGTAGCAGAGCCGCTTCTTCTAGGAATAACCAAAGCCTCACTTTCGACTGAAAGTTTTATCTCCGCCGCGTCTTTCCAGGAAACCACGAAAGTTCTCACCGAAGCGGCGATTCACGGGAAGATCGATCTTCTCTGCGGTCTCAAAGAGAACGTAATCATGGGACGGCTGATCCCAGCCGGTACGGGTTTGGCGAGATATTCCAAGGCGGAGATCGAAATCGAAGCGCCAGAGGGCGGCGAAGGGGAAATTCCCCAGGCCGCGGAGGCATGACCCCCTTTGACAATGGTAGCTTTATTTGTTAGGTAAAAAGTTTTTCCAGGAAAAAAGAAGTATTCCAATAATTTGAGTTAGCGATTGAATACCCGCTATGCCTACGATTAGTCAATTGGTCCGCGAGAGCAGAGAGAAGCAGCGGCGCAAAAACACGGCGCCTGCCCTGCAAGGTTGTCCGCAGAAACGAGGCGTCTGCACGCGTGTCTACACATCCACGCCCAAGAAGCCGAACTCTGCGTTGCGAAAGGTCGCTCGGGTGCGGCTCACCAACGGAATTGAAGTGACTTCTTATATTCCCGGCGTCGGACATAATTTGCAAGAGCATTCTGTCGTGCTTATCCGAGGAGGTCGTGTCAAGGATCTGCCGGGCGTTCGCTATCACATCATTCGCGGAACTTTGGATTCCATTGGGGTTCAAGAAAGGCGCCAGGGGCGTTCCAAATACGGAGCGAAGAAACCGAAGTAGAGTAAAATGCCGCGCAAAGGAGAAGTTCGAAAAAGAGAAGGTTTGCCTGACCCAAAATATGGGGACAAAGTGGTAGCTAAATTTGTCAACACGATTATGAGTCGGGGTAAGAAGAGTGTGGCGGAATCTATTTTCTATCGCTCGCTCGACATCGTCACGGCAAAGACTAAAGAAGACTCCTTGGGGGTTTTCAAAAAAGCGATTGAAAATACCCGCCCCACGGTAGAGGTTCGTTCGCGCCGCGTGGGCGGTGCGACTTATCAAGTGCCCATCGAAGTGAGACCCCAAAGACGGCTTTCGCTAAGTATGCGTTGGCTGATCCAATCGGCGCGTGAGCGTGGGGAGAAATCGATGGAAGAAAAATTGGCGGCAGAATTTATCGATGCGGCCAATAATCGGGGCACGGCAATTAAGAAAAGGGAAGATACCCATCGGATGGCCGAGGCGAATCGCGCCTTCGCTCATTATCGGTGGTAAGTTAAGATTAGAAATTTAGCAGAAAAAAGGAGGCGGTTGAACCGCCTCCTTTTTTTCCGATGATAGAGCGAAATGGCGAGAACGGTTCCACTAGAGAAAACGCGCAATATCGGCATCATGGCGCACATCGATGCCGGCAAGACAACCACCACCGAAAGGATCCTGTATTACACCGGGATCAACTACAAAATCGGTGAGGTTCATGAGGGCACCGCCACCATGGACTGGATGGTTCAAGAACAGGAACGCGGGATTACGATTACATCGGCGGCAACGACCTGTTTGTGGCGCGATCATCGCGTTAATATTATCGACACTCCTGGCCACGTTGATTTTACCATCGAGGTGGAGCGTTCCCTAAGGGTGCTTGACGGGGCGGTGGCGGTTTTTTGTTCCGTCGGCGGTGTCGAGCCTCAAACCGAAACTGTTTGGCGTCAGGCCGATAAATACGGGGTTCCGAGGATCGCCTTCGTTAACAAGATGGATCGTCTCGGGGCTGACTTTTTTCGTGTGATCAAGATGATCGAGGATCGTCTGGGAGCGCGGCCTGTGGCTTTACAATTGCCTATCGGGTCTGAAGAGAAATTCGCTGGAATCATCGACTTAGTCCAGATGAAGGCGGTGATTTGGGAAGACGACAGCTTAGGGGCCAAATTCCGAGTCGAAGCGATCCCGGAGAGTATGATAGCGGAGGCTCGGCAGTACCACGACAAGCTCTTAGAAGCCGTCGCCGACTGTGATGAAAGCATCATGGAGAAATACCTCGAAGCAAAGGAGATCAGCGAGAGCGAACTCCGTCGAGCCATTCGCAACGCCGCCCTCGCCATCAAGATCGTCCCGGTTCTGTGCGGCTCTGCTTTTAGAAACAAAGGTGTGCAGCCGCTGCTCGATGCCGTGGTGGACTACCTTCCGTCACCTTTGGATATACCCCCGGTTAAAGGTATCAATCCAAACTCTCAGGCGGCGGAAGAACGTCCGGCAACAGATGATGCGCCATTTTCAGCCCTGGCTTTCAAGATCATGACAGATCCGTTCGTCGGCACCTTGAGTTTCTTTCGAGTCTATTCGGGTTCGTTGACTTCGGGTGCGGCCATCTATAATTCAACTAAGAGCAAACGCGAGAGAATCGGTCGACTCCTCAAAATGCACGCCAACAAACGAGAGGAGATCAAGGAGGTTTATGCGGGCGACATCGCGGCGGCGGTCGGACTAAGAACAGCGACGACCGGCGATACGCTTTGCGATGAAAACCATCCGATCGTTTTGGAATCCATTGATTTTCCCGACCCGGTTATCTCTATTGCGATCGAGCCCAAGAGCAAGGCGGATCAAGAGAGACTGGGTCTTTCGCTTCAGAAGCTTGCGACTGAAGATCCGTCTTTCAGAGTTCGAACAGACGAAGAAACTGGCCAGACGATCATATCCGGCATGGGCGAGCTTCATTTGGAAATTATCGTTGATCGATTGTTGCGGGAATTCAATGTTGGGGCGAATGTCGGAAAACCTCAGGTAGCCTACAAAGAAACAATCCGTAAGGCCGTCGAGCAACAAGGAAGGTTTATACGTCAAACGGGTGGTCGGGGACAGTACGGCGACGTCTGGATTAAACTCGAACCGTTAGCAAAGGGGAGCGGGTTCGAGTTTGTCGATGCTATTAGAGGTGGGTCGATTCCCCGAGAGTACATTTCAGCAGTAGAAAAGGGTGCGCGTGAAGCGACGGAGAACGGAGCTCTCGCTGGTTATCCCATGGTTGACGTGAAGGTTACCCTCTTTGACGGCAGCTATCACGATGTCGATTCCTCGGAAATCGCTTTTAAAATTGCTGGTTCCATGGCGCTTAAAGCGGCGGCACGCAAGGCCAATCCGGTTCTTCTGGAGCCCATCATGGCTGTGGAAGTGGTGGTCCCGGAGGCTTTTATGGGCGATGTCATCGGTGACATCAACTCGCGGCGCGGCAAAGTCCTGGGAATGGACACGCGGCCGGCCGCTCAGGCCATCGACGCACGCGTTCCTCTAGCGGAGATGTTTGGTTACGCTACCGATCTCCGATCCATGACGCAGGGGAGGGCGACATACACCATGCAGTTTTCTCACTACGAACCGGTACCAGCGCTCGTAGCCGAAGGTATTATCGCCAAATATGATGGCAGTGCCAAGAAAGAGCTATGAACGAGAAGATCAGGATTCGGCTCAAAGCCTATGACCACCGCGTGTTGGACCAGTCGGTGGGAGAAATAGTCGAGACCGTCAAGCGCACGGGGGGAAGAGTCGCCGGCCCTATTCCGCTGCCGACTCGAATCGAGCGGTTCACCGTGAACCGTTCGCCTCATGTCGATAAAAAGTCGCGGGATCAGTACGAAATCCGGACGCACAAAAGACTGCTGGATATTCTAGAGCCGACTCAACAGACCATCGACGCCTTAGGCAAGCTGGATATCGCCGCCGGCGTGGATGTGGAAATAAAACTCCAGTAACGGAGGGGATCGATCGAGTTCTTAGAAAGCTTTTATGACGGGCTTTATCGGAAAAAAAGTTGGCATGACGCAATTCTACAACGCGGAAGGAAATGTCATTCCGGTCACGGTTATCCAGACTGGCCCGTGCGTTGTCGTGCAGAAGAAGGAGAGTGCCACAGACGGGTACAATGCGATCCAAGTGGGCTTCGGCAGCAAGAAGAATCAGCGAGTCAACAAGCCGGAGCAGGGCCATATGGCCAAGGCGGGTAGAGGTGCTTTCGAAGTTTTGAAGGAATTTCGTTTGGACGATGTGTCGCAATTTCAAGTCGGGCAGGAGATCAAAGCGGCAGACCTGTTCAAGGCAGGCGATCGTATCGATGTAGCCGGAACGTCGAAGGGACACGGATTCGCGGGCGTAATCAAAAGGTGGTCGTTTGCCGGATTCCCGGGGTCTCACGGTACCCACGAATACTTTCGCCACGGTGGATCCATCGGTAACCGTTCCTATCCCGGTCGAGTCCGGAAAGGGAAAAAGATGGCCGGTCATTGGGGCAACGAACGGATCTCGGTGCAAAACCTCGAGGTCGTAGACATCCGGCCTGAAAACAATCTGATGCTGGTAAGAGGGGCGGTTCCTGGGGCCAAGCAGGGAATCGTCGTAGTGCGGCGGGCGGTGAAGGGGTAAATCCATGGAAGTTAACGTTATCCAACCGGAACTCAAAGAAGAAATATTCGGCATAAAGACCCGGCCCCAGCTGCTACACCAAATTGTCGTAATGCAACTCAATAATCGGCGCGCAGGTACTGCGGCCACCAAGTCCAAAGGGTTGGTACGCGGGGGTGGAAAGAAACCATGGCGCCAGAAAGGCACAGGGAGAGCGCGCGCCGGGAGCATACGCTCCCCGCTCTGGGTTGGAGGCGGCACGATTTTTGGGCCACAACCTCGGGACTATTCGTTTCGTATGCCGCGCAAGGCACGCAAGGAAGCTCTGCTTTCGGCACTCAGTCTAAAGAACCGTGACGGCAAGATTATCGTCGTCGATAAACTCGAGCTTGAAGAAGCCAAAACCAAACTTATGGTGAAGGCTTTGGCAGAACTCAAGGTCACCAGCGCCTTGATTGTGATTTCCCGCCCGGATGCAACCATCGAGCGTTCATCCCGCAATATTCCGGCGGTCAAGGTGTTGCGGGTGGAAGGCTTGAATGTCTACGATCTGGTTCGCTACGAACACCTCATCTTGACGGAGGGGGCTCTGAAGCTGCTAGAAGAGAGGTTGGCCGCATGAAAGGACCGCAAGAAATCATTCGTGCGCCGTTAATCTCGGAAAAGGGTTCGTTGTTAGCCGAGAGTACTCAACAAGTGTTGTTCAAGGTCCAGCCTGACGCTAACAAGATAGAGGTCAAAAAAGCCGTGGAAACCCTTTTCAAAGTGAAAGTGGTTAAGGTGCGCATGGCACGCTATCTGGGCAAGGTGCGACGAGTCGGTAAGAATATGGGACGTAGGCCGGAATGGAAAAAGGCCTATGTGACGCTCAGGGAAGGCGACAAGATCGACTTTTTTGGCGGGGCCTAGAGAGATAACATATGGCGATTAAAAACTATCAGCCTACGTCTCCGGGCATGCGTTTCAGAACCGGCCTCACGTTTGATGAGGTCACGAAAAAAGTGCCCGACAAAAGTTTGCGTGAGTCTCTTAAACAGAGCGGCGGGCGCAACAACACCGGTCGAATCACGGCGGATCATCGGGGTGGCGGGCACAAGCGTCTCTATCGTTTAATCGATTTCAAACGCGACAAGAAAAAGATTCCGGCTAAAGTCGAGGCCATCGAGTATGATCCTAATCGTTCCGCGCGGATCGCGTTACTTCGTTATGCGGATGGGGAGCGACGTTACATTCTAGCGCCGGACCGATTGCAGGTAGGGGACTCTGTCATTGCCGGTGATGACGATGTGGATATACAGCCAGGCAATTCGCTGCCGCTAAAATTCATACCTGAGGGAACTGTCGTACACAACGTAGAACTGAAGATCGGTAAAGGCGGACAGCTGGTTCGCAGTGCGGGCTCCGGCGCTCAGCTGATGGCCAAGGAAGGTTCCTATGCGTTATTGAAGATGCCTTCCGGCGAGCTCCGTTATGTCTTATCCGAGTGTCGAGCCACGGTGGGTCAAGTGGGGAACGCTGATCAGGAAAATATTTCTTGGGGGAAAGCGGGAAGAATACGCTGGCTCGGCTGGAGGCCAGGAAGTCGCGGTATCGCCAAGAATCCGGTCGATCATCCTCACGGTGGTGGCGAAGGGCGGTCAAAGGGAAATCATCCTATGACTCCTTGGGGCAAGCCTACCAAGGGATACAAAACGAGAAAGAATCATGCGTCCGACAAATATATCGTGAAGGGCAGAAAGGCTAAGTAACGATGGCACGTTCGGTCAAGAAAGGACCGTTCGTCGACGCGCATTTGGCGAAGAAGATCGCGGCGATGAACGAATCTCGCCAGAAACGGGTAATTCAGACTTGGTCTCGCCGGTCGACAGTTACGCCGGAAATGGTCGGTTATACGATTGGTGTCCACAACGGGCGAAAATTTATTCCGGTATTTGTTACAGAAAACATGGTGGGCCATAAGCTCGGAGAATTTTCTCCGACCCGGACCTTCTTTGTACACTCGGGGGACCGCAAAGGAGAAGCCAAGGAGACGGTGGGAGCCGTTGCGCCCGCACCCGGAGCTCCAGCGGCTGGCGCTGCAACCCCAGTTCAGAGACCGGCTGCGGCTCCCACCGCTCCCAAGAGTTAAATGACTCACCACGACACGGGGAGCTGACGAAATCTAGGTAGCGAAGGTCATCGAAGCGATGGAAGCACAAGCGATCACAAAATACGTCCGGCTTTCCCCGCGCAAAGTGCGACTGGTCGTAGACCAGATTCGGGGCAAAGGGGTTGAGGAGGCACTTAATATTCTCAAGTTTGTGCCGAAGCGTTCCGCGGGAATTGTCGCGAAGACCCTGCGCACGGCGGTGGCGAATGCGGAGAACACCCAGAGTGTCGACGTGGATCGTCTTTATGTGAAGCAGGCTAAGGTGGATGAGGGCGGGATGTGGAAACGATTCACACCTCGAGCCCAGGGCAGAGCCACACGTATCCGCAAACGGTTGAGTCATATCACCATCGTGTTGGACGAGGTCAGTGAGAGGAGTTGAGAGCTGATGGGTCAAAAAACACATCCCAGAGTTTTTCGCCTCGGCGTAATCGAGACTTGGGACTCCAAATGGTTTGCACGTCATGACTACCCTAAGCTGCTCCATGAAGACTTTAAGGTCAAAAAATTTTTGAAGAGCCGTCTTTACCATGCGGGTATCTCGAGGATTGAGATCGAAAGGGCGGCGAACAAAGCGAAAATCAATATTTACACGGCGCGCCCGGGAATCGTTATTGGCAAAAAGGGCGCTGAAATCGAAAAGCTGAAGGAAGAGATTACCAAATTAACCAACCGCGACACCTACATCAATATCCATGAGGTGAGGCGACCGGACCTCGACGCTCAGCTCGTCGCTGAAAACGTTGCCCTCCAGTTGGAACGGCGGGTTGCGTTCCGGCGCGCTATGAAAGAAAGCGTCTCTCGGGCCATGCGAATGGGCGCCCAGGGCGTGAGAATTCAATGTGCTGGCCGATTAGGAGGATCGGAAATCGCTCGCACCGAGTGGTACCGCGAAGGGCGCGTGCCGCTGCACACATTGCGGGCCGATATCAACTATGGATTTGCCGAAGCGCGCACGACCTACGGTATTATTGGCGTAAAAGCCTGGATCTTCAGAGGCGAGGTCTTGACCGAAGAGGAAGAGCAACAGAAAGCGATGTTAGGGGGTTGAGAGCTGGTCGCTAATCCTCGTAACACAAGCTCATAACATGCTAGAACCGAAAAAAGTAAAATACCGGAAATTGCAAAAGGGGCGTCGGCGCGGCACTGCGTGGCGCGGCTCTTCTCTGGCCTTCGGTGAGTATGGGCTCAAGGCCATTGAGCGGGGTTGGATGAGCGCACGCGAAATCGAAGCGGCTCGAGTGGCTCTCACCCGCTATCTCAAGCGCGGTGGTAAGGTCTGGATTCGAATTTTTCCGGACAAGCCGTTAACCAAAAAACCGGCGGAAACCCGTATGGGGAAGGGAAAGGGTGCCCCGGAGATGTGGGTTGCAGTGATTCAGCCGGGGCGCATATTGTTCGAAATGGAGGGTGTCGACGGACCGCTTGCCCGAGAGGCGTTCCGTCTAGCTGCGCACAAGCTGTCCATTCCGACGATCTTTGTGGAGAGGAGAGGGCTCGCACATGGAGGCTAAAGAACTGCGCGACATGAGTACGGACGATCTAACCCAGAAGCGTACAGAGCTTCGGGAGGAGATCGGACACCTGAAACTGAAACGGGCCACAAGCAGGTTGGAAAACCCAATGAAGTTAGGGCAAACGAAACGGGACTTAGCCAGGGTGGAGACCATCCTTCGAGAGAAGGCGTTTCAGAGCGGGAAAGGCGCGGCATGAATGAGAGAGGACTCAGAAAAGAGCGTATGGGGTTAGTGATTAGCGACCGGATGCATAAAACCGTCATTGTTTCTGTGGAGCGGACGGTCATGCACCCAAGGTATAAGAAGTACCTGAGGCGCAGAACTAAGGTGAAGGCTCATGATGAACGCAACCAGAGCCATGTCGGAGACCGAGTATTGATTGTCGAATGCCGGCCGCTGAGTCGGGATAAGCGGTGGCGCGTGAGTCGGATCCTGGCACGAGCCAAAACGACGGAGGCCGACGAGTCGAAGGCAGCCGCTGTCTGAGCCGTCGTTGAGGTTGATTCATGATTCAGACGAGAACGGTGTTGGATGTGGCGGACAACTCAGGGGCGCGCAAGGTGCAGTGCATCAAAGTCCTGGGGGGCAGCAAGCGAAAGTATGCGTCCATCGGAGATATTATTGTGGTTTCCGTCAAGGAAGCGATTCCCAATGCCAAGGTAAAAAAGGGCGAGGTGATGAAGGCCGTGGTGGTTCGGACGGCAAAGGAGATAGGAAGGCCGGATGGAACCTATATCCGATTCGACAACAATTCGGCCGTGCTGATCGACAATCAAAAGGAGCCGATCGGCACCCGCATATTTGGACCGGTAGCGCGCGAGCTGCGGGCCAAGAAATTCATGAAGATTATTTCGCTCGCACCCGAAGTACTTTAATCAGTTATCGAGGAGAAGGCGCGCGTGCAGATTCGCAAGAATGACAGCGTAATGGTGATCTCGGGAAGGGAGAGGGGAAAGACCGGCAAGGTCCTTCGCGTTCTCTCCAAGAAGGACGCGGTCGTTATCGAAAGAGTCAATATGGTAAAGCGGCACAGTCGGCCGCGGGGCCCACAGCAACCCGGGGGTATTGTCGAAAAGGAAGCTGCCATTCGCGTTTCCAACATCATGATGATGTGTGACAAGTGCAACGCGCCGGTGCGCGTCGGGCGAAAGATTCTAGCGGACGGGAAAAAAATCCGCATCTGCCGACGATGTGGCGAAGCCTTAGACTAGGTACGGATAGAATGGCGCGACTGAAGCAGAAATATCGAGACGAAGTGGTGCCGGCGATGATGAAGGAGTTCGGCTACAAGAACTCCATGCAGGTGCCTCGGCTGGAAAAAATTACCGTGAATGTCGGACTCGGAGAGGCCACGCAAAATATCAAGGTTCTCGATACCGCCGTAGCCGAAGTCACCGCCATCACCGGACAGAAGCCGGTGGTGACGCGCGCTAAAAAGTCCATCGCCAACTTCAAGCTGCGGGAAGGGGTTCCGATTGGTTGCATGGTCACGCTGCGGCAGGAGCGCATGTATGAGTTTCTCGACCGACTGATTCACGTCGCACTGCCTAGAGTTCGTGATTTCAAGGGGGTCTCGGATCGGTCCTTCGATGGTCGAGGTAATTATTCTCTCGGCTTGCGCGAGCAGATTATTTTTCCTGAGATCCAGGCGGACAAGGTCGAGAAACCACGAGGGATGACCGTCTCGTTCATCACCAATGCGAAGACGGACAAAGAAGGTAGGACTCTGCTCAAGTTGCTGGGTATGCCTTTTGTCAGTTGATCCATGAGGGGGATTGCCATTGGCCAAGACATGTCTTCGAATTAAGGCAGAACGACCGAATAAGTTCAAGGTACGGGAATATAATCGCTGTCCCCTTTGTGGTCGGGCGCGGGCGTTTTATCGGCGCTTCCGTATGTGCCGGCTGTGTCTGCGTGATCATGCGCGCAAGGGTCATATTCCGGGGCTGATCAAGGCCAGTTGGTAAAGGGCGGAGAGTACGATGGGAATGACGGATCCGATTGCAGATATGCTGACTCGTATACGCAACGCTTCCCGGGCGCGGCATCAAAAGGTAGCCATCCCGTGGTCGCGTGTGAAAGAAAACATCATCAAGGTTTTGATTGAGGAAGGCTACTTAAGAGAATCGAAAAAGGTAAAGGCTTCCCAGGGCGCGGGGGAGGAGCTTGTGATCCAGCTCAAGTTCGACCGGGAAAATCGTCCCGTGATCGCGGGCATCAAGCGCGTCAGCAGGCCGAGCCGCAGGGTCTACGTTGGCGCGCAGGCCGTGACGCCGATCCGAAAAGGGTTGGGAATCAACGTTCTCTCGACGCCCAGAGGGATATTGGTGGATCGGGAAGCTCAGAGAGCAAACGTCGGAGGAGAACTCATCTGTTCGGTATGGTAGTTTAAGGCGAGGTGTAGAGTGTCGCGTATTGGAAAGCTGCCCATAACGATCCCAAGTGGAGTCAAGGTGGCCGTCGAAGCCAAGGAAGTTCGTTTGGAAGGACCGAAAGGAAAGCTCAAAACGACTATTCCGCCGGGGGTCAATGTAAAAGTTGAAGGCCCTATCGTTCGAGTCGAGCGGGAGGGCGAGCAGCGTCAACTTCGGGCTTTGCATGGGCTTACGCGAAAGCTGATCGCCAATATGGCCCAGGGTGTCAGCCAGGGCTTTAGCCGCGTGCTTGAGATCAACGGCGTCGGTTATCGCGCCGAGGTCAAGGGCCAAGAGATCCACATCACATTGGGCTTTTCTCATCCGGTGGTGTTCCCCTTGCCCCAAGGCGTGGCTGCTTCTGTGGAGAGACAGGTGATCATAACACTCAGCAGTGCGGATCGTCAGTTGCTCGGAGAGACGGCCGCGAAACTACGTGGCCTCAGACCACCCGAGCCATACAAAGGCAAGGGCGTCAAATATCGTGAAGAAGTCATTCGGCGAAAGGCGGGAAAAGCGGTTGGTTCCGCAGCGGGTGCGTAGCGCTTGAGGTCAAGAACGATGGCAAATAAGCAAAGAGACATTGCCCGTACGCGGCGAAAACAGCGGGTTCGCAAAAAGGTCTTGGGAACGGATCAGCGCCCGCGCATTTCTGTCTTCAAGAGCAATAAGCACATCTACGCGCAAATCATTTCCGACGATCGCGGGATGACATTGGTATCGGTCTCGACGCTCTCTAAAGACTTGGTGACCAAGGTCGAGAATATCAAAGGCGTAGAGGCCGCAAAACAGGTCGGGTTGGCGCTGGCCAAGATCTGTAAAGAAAAGAACATTTCGCATGTTATCTTCGATCGCAACGGGTTTCTCTTTCATGGGCGAGTCAAAGCCATTGCCGATGGTGCTCGTGAAGGCGGATTAGAGTTTTAACAACATTCATCAAGCGAGGTTTTCTTTGGAACGGATTGATCCCCAGGGTTTGGAGCTGAAAGAGAAAGTGGTTCATATTAGCCGGGTGGCCAAGGTGGTCAAGGGCGGCCGGCGATTCAGCTTCAGCGCGCTGGTGGTGGTGGGTGATAACCACGCCGTTGTCGGTCACGGAATGGGGAAAGCGAACGAAGTACCGGAGGCGATACGAAAGGGGCTAGAACAGGCCAAGAAAAATTTGATTCGCGTCCCCGTGATGGAAGGAACCATTCCCTTCGAGGTGAGTGGCAGGTTTGGCGCCGGGTATGTCATTCTCAAACCTGCCTCCGATGGTACTGGGGTTATCGCCGGGGGGGGTGTGCGAGCGGTGGTGGAAGCTGCCGGGATACAAAACGTTTTGACCAAGTGTCTCGGCTCCAACAATCCGCACAACATGGTTAAGGCGACGTTTGAGGCGCTCAAAGATCTGCGCCCTCCCGAGGAAATCGCCGACCGGCGAGGAAAGGTATTGGCGGAGATTCGCTGAGTATGAAACTAAGTGATCTAAGACCGGCGCAGGGCTCTAACAATAAGCGGAAGCGCGTAGGACGGGGAGATGGCTCTGGCCATGGGAAGACCTCCTGCCGAGGCCACAAGGGACAGGGCGCTCGGTCTGGAGGAGGAACGCGCCCTGGGTTCGAAGGTGGCCAGATGCCGCTCCAACGGCGTCTTCCTAAGCGCGGCTTCCATAATGCCTTTCGAGTTGAAATGGCGATCGTTAATCTAGAACAACTGGAAGCGTTCCCATCGGGGAGCGAAGTAACGCCCGCGCTGCTCGCTGAAAAAGGGCTTTTGCGGGGTAAGAACCAAAGGGTCAAGATACTCGGCGACGGAGCCCTAACCAAGCCATTGACGATCAAGGCCCATGGGTTTTCTGCCAAGGCTAAAGAGAAAATCGAAGCCTGCGGCGGCAAATTGGAGTTGTTGGAACCTCATGCTTAACGGTTTCCAGAACGCATCGAAAATTCCCGAGCTCAGACGTCGGGTGCTCTTTACCCTGGCGATGTTGGCGGTGTATCGGTTCGGCGTCCATGTGCCGACGCCGGGAATTGATCGCCAGGCGTTGGCCGCTTATTTTGAGCAAGTCAAAGGAACGATTTTCGGACTTTTCAATCTCTTTTCAGGCGGTGCCCTTGAGCAATTTTCGGTTTTTTCCCTGGGCATCATGCCCTACATCAGCGCGTCCATCATTCTGCAGTTGTTGACGGTGGTTTTTCCTTACATTGAAAGACTTTCGAAGGAAGGCGAAGCCGGGCGCCGCAAAATCACCCAGTATACACGCTATGGAACTGTGGTCTTATCGATCATTCAGGGACTCATGATTAGCTTTGGACTGGAGGGAACGCGAGGTCCTGGAGGCGCCGCCATTGTGTTAGATCCGGGTTGGGGCTTTCGGTTGATGACAGTCATCACACTGACATCCGGCACGGCTTTCATTATGTGGCTGGGTGAGCAAATTACCGAACGCGGAATCGGCAACGGCATCTCTCTGATCATTTTTGCCGGCATCGTGGCCGGGCTCCCTTCGGCGGTTACGACAACGTTTCAGTTTATTCGCGAAGGTGAACTGGGAGTCTTGGTTGCGTTGTTTTTGCTCGTTTTCACCGTGGTCATTGTGGGAGTCATTATTTTCATGGAACGAGGGCAGAGACGCATTCCGGTTCAGTACGCCAAACGGGTGGTTGGACGAAAGATGTACGGTGGGCAAAGCTCGCACTTGCCGTTAAAGATCAATACCGCGGGGGTAATTCCGCCGATCTTTGCCTCGTCCATTCTGATCTTTCCCGCCACAGTTGCTCAGTTCGCCCCCAACCCCTGGGTACAATCCATTTCCGGCATGCTGAGCCCGGGACAATGGCTCCATGACTTGGTGTATGTCGTATTGATTATTTTCTTTGCCTATTTTTACACCGCGGTTGTTTTCAACCCAGTGGACGTTGCGGAAAACATGAAAAAATTTGGCGGCTATATTCCTGGAATCAGACCCGGCCAGAAGACGGCGGAATTTATCGACCGAGTCCTCTCCCGCATTACCTTGGGGGGGGCACTTTACATTTCCGTTGTGGCGCTTCTGCCGACGATATTGATCGGGCAGTTTAACGTGCCGTTCTACTTTGGCGGGACAGCGTTGTTGATCGTGGTCGGGGTTGCCTTGGACACGGTGGCGCAGATGGAGACGCATTTGATTACCCGCAATTATGAGGGTTTCATGAAGCGAGGGCGCTTGCGGGGGAGAAGGGGCTAAAGGTTGGCGAGTTTACGCGTCGTTTTGCTAGGGCCTCCGGGCGCGGGCAAAGGGACTCAGGCGAAACTGCTACGGGAGCAGTTCGAAGCCTGTCAGGTATCGACGGGAGACATTCTCAGGAAGGCGGTGGCAGACCAAAGTCCGCTAGGAAAAGAAGCTTCCGCATTCATTAAGCGCGGAGATTTGGTGCCGGATAGCGTGATTGTTAAGCTGGTCGCAGAACGGCTTAATGAAAAGGATTGCGCGCCGGGCTTTATTCTTGATGGTTTCCCGAGGACGATTCCACAGGCTCAAAGCCTCGAGGAGATCCTGCAGAAAATGGGATTGGGGCTGCAGGCTGTTTTGTTGGTGCAAGTGCCTCATACGGTAATTGTCGAACGGCTTGCAGGTCGCCGAACCTGTAAGAACTGTGGTGCGCTATACCATCTGAACTTCAATCCCTCGACAAAGGAGAGTATTTGTGATCGCTGTGGTGGTGAGCTGCAGCAACGGGATGATGACCGTGAAGAAACCATCAGTGCGCGTTTGAAGGTATATGACAACCAGACCGCGCCTTTGGTCGATTACTACCGCCAGCGAGGGATATTGAGGGAAATCGACGGGGTTGGAAACGTAGAGGACATCCGACATCGATTGATCAAGACTCTGGAGGACCGGGCAACGTGATTTCGCTCAAATCGCCTCGAGAAATCGACATCATGAGGCGGGCGAACATGATTGTTGCTGAGGTCTTGCAAGAGCTGAAACAGACAGTGGCTCCCGGAGTAACGACGCTAGAATTAGACGCGGTGGCTGAGGATCTGACGCTAAGAAGAAAGGCCATTCCGGCGTTCAAGGGTTACAGCGTAGCCGGTAGAGTTTTTCCGCGCTGTCTTTGCGTATCGATCAACGAAGAGATTGTTCATGGAATCCCGTCCAATCGAGCGCTGCGTGAGGGAGACATCGTCGGGCTCGACTACGGGGTGATTTACGGTGGCTTCTATGGCGATTCGGCGGTGACGGTTGGCGTCGGGAAGGTGAGCGAGGAAGCCAAGCGTCTGATGGAGGTTACGGAGCAGGCGCTTTATCGGGGCATTGAACAGCTCCAAGACGGAAAGCGGCTGGGAGATCTCGGCTTTGCGGTTCAGCAAACTGCAGAGAGCGCGGGCTACTCGGTTGTCCGTGCCTTCGTCGGTCATGGTATCGGCAAGAAGTTGCATGAGGAACCGCCGGTGCCGAATTACGGTGAGCCTGACCGCGGGGTTCGACTGAAGGAAGGGATGGTCTTGGCCATTGAGCCCATGGTCAATGCCGGAAGTTACGAAGTTGAAATTAAAGAGGACGGCTGGACGGCGATAACCAAAGACGGCAGCCTGGCGGCGCATTTTGAGCATTCGGTGGCCGTCACAAAAAACGGCCCGTTTATTTTAAGCAAGTTATCGTAGTTGGGTATTCACTTAATCGAATAGCCCGAAAGTTTGGTATGCCTAAAGAAGATGCCATCGAAGTGACCGGAAAGGTGTTGGAGACCTTGCCCAACGCGATGTTTCGAGTGGAGTTGGACAACGGGCATAAAGTACTGGCTCACATATCGGGAAAGATGAGGATGCACTACATCAAGATCCTTCCGGGGGACAAGGTCAAGATCGAATTGTCTCCCTACGACCTGGCACGGGGGCGGATCGTCTTTCGGGAGCGCTAAGAAAAATAGGAGTTGTCGTGAAGGTTAGAGCCTCGGTAAAAAAAATGTGCAACAAATGTCAAGTCATAAGGCGCAAGGGAGTTGTGCGAGTGTTGTGTGTCAACACCAAGCACAAACAAAGACAGGGGTAGATAGCTCAAAACCTGATGGATTAGAGAGGAGCTAAGAGGAAAATATGGCACGCATTGCAGGAGTCGATCTCCCGAGAAGTAAAAGGATGGAAGTTGCGCTCACCTACATTTATGGCATCGGCAGGAGCGCCTCGCGAAAAATCCTTGAGCAAGCCGGAATCTCCTTCGACCTGAAGAGCGACGATCTGTCGGACGAGGACGTGGTACAAATCCGGCAGATTCTCGATGGGGGACACAAAGTCGAGGGTGATCTGCGACGCGACGTGTCCATGAATATCAAGCGCCACATCGACATGGGATCCTATCGGGGCTTGCGCCATCGTAAGAACCTGCCGGTGCGCGGGCAACGGACGCACACAAACGCCCGCACGCGTAAGGGGCCACGCAAAACCGTCGCGGGGAAAAAGCCAGCCCCCTCTAAGGGTTAGTCCCAATAGGAGAACCATATGGCAAAAGCCGAAGACGCCGTCGAGGAAAAACCGGAAAAGAAAACTGAAGGGCAGGCCGAGCAGAAGTCTGCGGACAAGGCCGCGCGCAAGAAGCGGGGACGAAAAAATATCTCCGAGGGCGTAGTTCATATTCATTCGACCTTCAATAACACGATTGTTACGATTACGGATTACCAAGGTAACGTGATCTCGTGGTCAAGTGCCGGAAGCATGGGTTTCAAAGGCTCTCGAAAAGGGACTCCATTTGCGGCCCAGCAGGCAGCGGATAGCGCGGCCAAAAAAGCGATGGATCACGGGCTGCGAAGCGTTCAGATCTTTGTCCGGGGCCCGGGCGCGGGGCGAGAGTCGGCGCTGCGAGCGCTCCAGTCAGCGGGTTTCAACATCAGTTTGATTAAGGATGTAACCCCAATTCCCCACAACGGGTGCCGTCCGCCGAAACGAAGGCGGGTTTGATAAGGAGGAAGGATTGGCTAGATACACGGAATCTGTGTGCCGGCTCTGCAGGCGAGAAAACCTCAAGCTGTTTCTGAAAGGGGAGCGCTGTTACACGGACAAGTGCGCCATTGAAAGGCGCAACTATCCCCCGGGGCAGCATGGCCAGAAGAGACCCAAATTCTCTGAGTACA
Organism: Deltaproteobacteria bacterium; assembly: GCA_020027655.1. Classification (GTDB taxonomy): domain Bacteria; phylum Desulfobacterota; class Binatia; order UBA9968; family UBA9968; genus DAIRFP01. The sequence goes on from JAHKKJ010000002.1 coordinate 16,572, forward strand.
GCATTCAGCTGCGCGAGAAGCAAAAGGTAAAACGGATGTACGGCCTGCTGGAGAATCAATTTCGTCGTACCTTCGCCCGGGCGAGCCGCGAGAAGGGGATTACCGGAGAAGCCTTGCTAGTTTTACTGGAGCGGCGGCTCGACAACGTGAGCTATCGGCTTGGGTTTGCCAGTTCCAGAGCAGAAGGCCGATTGCTCGTTCGGCAGGGGCATATTCTGGTTAACGGGAAGCGAGTCAATATTCCGTCTTATGTTGTTCGGGTTGGCGACGAAGTTTCTGTCAAAGAGGCTAGTCGGCAAATGGCGAGAGTCTTGACGGCGATGGAGGGCGCACAGCGTCGCGGTGTGCCGGAATGGGCGGAACTCAACCGGGATGCCTTTAGTGGGCGGGTCAAATTAATGCCCGCGCGCAGCGACATCACGATGCCCATTAACGAAAAATTAATCGTAGAATTATATTCGAAGTAATTTTCGAATGTGGGAGACGCTATGTCCACAATGTATCGGCATTGGACGGATTTGATCAAACCCAAGCAACTGGAAGTCGAAGAGAAGTCATTAACCTCCACCTATGGAAAGTTTTATGCGGAGCCCTTTGAGCGCGGTTTTGGCCAGACCATCGGCAACACCCTGCGTAGAATCCTGCTTTCCTCGCTCATGGGCGCATCCATTGTCGCCGTTCGCATCAAGGGGATTCTCCATGAATTCTCAACCATCCCCGGGGTTACGGAAGACGTAACCGATATCATATTAAATCTGAAAGAGGTGCGACTCCGGCTCAATGATGGCGAGCAGCAGACGCTTAAAATCGATGCCAAAGGGCCAGGAACGGTGCAGGCAAAAGATATCGTCGCTCCCGCTACCGTGGAAATATTAAATCCTGAACATAAGATAGCCACCCTATCGCGCGACGCCAAGTTAGAAGCGGAGATCACTGCAAAACTCGGTCGCGGTTATGTCCCTGCAGAAAGGAATAAAGAAGAAGGGGCACCGGTGGATACGATTTTTATCGACGCGGTTTTTTCACCCATCCACAAGGTGAACTTTACGGTGACCAACGCTCGCGTGGGCCAACGGACCGATTATGATCGTTTGGTGTTTGAGGTTTACACCGACGGTAGCGTCAAGCCGGAAGACGCCGTGGCCTATGCGGCAAAGATTCTCCAGGACCAGGTTGGGATCTTCGTGAACTTCCAGGACGAACCCCGTCAGGAGAAACGCGAAGATGGACCCGCGATTCCATTGAACGATAATCTTTTCCGCAGCGTGGATGAGTTGGAATTTTCCGTGCGCTCGCAGAACTGCCTTCAAAACGCTGATATCAAGTACATTGGTGAGCTGGTCCAGAAGACCGAACAAGAGATGCTGAAGACGAAGAATTTCGGCCACAAGTCGCTCAACGAGATCAAGGAAATTCTTCGTGAGATGGGGCTGGAACTGGGCATGAAGATCGATCATTTTCCCTCCCGAGAAGAGATTGAAAACCGCCGGCGCACCAGTGAGAAGGAAACGGCATAAACGATGCGCCATCTCAAGTCAGGCAGAAAACTTAGTCGAACTCCCAGTCACCGGTGGGCTTTAATGCGCAATCTCATCACCTGTTTGCTACGCGATGAGAGGATTCAAACCACAGACCCGAAAGCCAAAGAGGTGAGACGTTGGGCTGATCGCGTTATTACGTTGGGCAAACGAGGCAGCTTGCACGCTAGGCGTCAGGCCCTGGAAATCGTTCGTGATAAAGCGACCGTGCGCAAACTGTTCGACACCCTCGCGCCACGCTTCAAGGATCGTCCTGGCGGCTATACCCGGATCGTCAAGATCGGTCGGCGGCGTGGAGATTCAGCGCCGATTTCGTTGATAGAATTAGTCGCCAGTGCGGAGAATGCGGTTGAAGCTCCGTCCGGGAGAAGGAGAAGACGAAGTCGAGGAAGGGCAGCAGCCAAAGAGACCGGCGCCCAAGGGAAAAACCCGCCGACCGCGTAGTATAGTCATCCCTTTTTAGCGGCAAAACAAGTGCCGGCGCCAGGTGGTTTGTTCGTTCCACCTAGCTGCCGGCTTTTTTATTGTCAGGTGCGTATTTATCGCCAGCGTGAAAATCCTAGCGTCAATCTAAGGAACCAATAGCTTTTGTTCGCCGGACGGTCGTGATATGAGGCACGAGGGAAAGGAAGGCGATGGGGTTACTGCATCGATCGCTCAGCGATATCTTGCGCATTGACTTAAACGTCGGTGCTTTGGATCAACTCCAGTGGCGCGACCTCGGCAAGGGTCTTTCCATGTCCCGATTAGCGCGCGAAGGAAAACGGGAGTTGATTCTTTATCGAATTGCCGCCAACGCCGCTTCGGACGCGTTTTTGAAGCACGAACACATTGGCGGCGAGTTTTATCTTGTCCTTAGAGGCAAAATCGCCGATGAGACCGGAGAGTATGTGAAAGGCGACCTGGTTTTTTTGGATCAGCAGTCGGTGCATACGCCACGGGCAGTTGGTGATACGGTAGTATTAGTGCTATGGCCGGAGGGGGTGCGGATCGTAGATTGAACAGGAACAATCAACGACGGGAGGATTTATGAGAACCTTGGGATTTATCGGTACGGGCGGGATGGGCAGTGGCATGGCAGCAAACCTGATCAAAGCGGGTTACAGCTTGGTCGTTAATGATTTGCGGCGGGAGCAGGCACGGGGATTGGAGAGTCAGGGGGCAGCGTTCAAGGAGTCGCCCCGAGCGGTTGCCGAGTCCTGTGAGATGGTGCTTTCGATGCTGCCGTACAATGAAGCGGTTCGAGCGGTCGGACTGGGTGGCGGCGGATTGCACGAAGCCGCTAGCGGCGCCAAGCTGTGGGTTGATTTCAGCAGTATCGACAAGAAGACGATTGTTGGGGTGAATGCTGAGCTGCAGAAAAAAGGGTGGACTGTTCTCGACGGCTCTGCCGGCGGTGTCGAGGAAGCAGCAGCAGCGGGAACGCTCTCGCTCTGGATCTCGGGATCGAAAGAACTGTTTGATCAGCATCAGCCTGTCTTTAAGGCGATGGGCAAAAAAATTCTCTACGTCGGCGAGCTCGGCAACGCCAAGTTGGTGAAAAACGCCATGGCGATGTTCGCAGCAATTCAACACTTGGGGCTCGCAGAGATTTTCTCTTGGCTGAAAAAGGGAGGCGTGACCGAAGAAGCTTTTTACACTGTTTTGAAGAATTCCCAGCAGAGCTCCGAAGCCATCGACCGCATCTGTGAGATCGTTGTCAGTCGAAAATACAAACCCCGCAAGTCGTGGATGCCCAAAGATGTCGGCTTCGGCCTGGACATGGCTCGCGAGATGGAGGTGCCGGTTCCTTTCACCGCATTAGCTTATCAGATGTTTTCTATCGCCCAGGCCACCGGCCTTGACGGATATGAGGCCACCGGCATTGCCTGCAACGTGTTCGATCTGATTACGGGGCAAAAGCAGGGCCATTAAAAGGAGGGGCGATTGTGTCCCCCTGGAACGCCTCTCGCGTTTTCTTAGCTATCTCTTCCCCAATCGTCAGCGTCCAATCGTATCTATGCCAAATCGTCGGCGCCATGTTTCCTTTCGCTTCGGCTGCGCAGAACACGTTCGGGCAATTAACTCGTAAGGCCTTGGAGCCGGCAGATGAGACGGCGAACGAAGCTTGTCCATGAAGGGAGGTTTGTATGTACTTGCGCACCTTACTCATCCTGATTGTACTTGGAGCTGTGGCTATTTTCGCGGCCATCAACTGGAAAGCGTTCATGGCACCGACAACGTTGTCAGTGGTTTTCGCCACTGTGGAGGCGCCGCTCGGGTTTATTTTGCTCGTCATCGTTGGTCTGCTCACTTTGTTATTTCTGCTGTACGTGGTCTATTTGCAGTCCTCCATCCTCGTGGAGAACCGGCGTAATGCACGCGAACTGCAAGCACAGCGCGAACTCGCCGACCAAGCGGAAGCTTCCCGGTTCAGCCAACTTCGCGCATTTCTGGAAAAAGAGCTGGGAGGACTCGGGGAAAAAACCGAGCAATCAAAGGTGGTCGTGTTGGCGAAACTTGAAGAGCTTGAACGCGAGCTGCGTTCGGTGGTCGAGCAGTCCGGAAATACGCTGGCCGCTTATATTGGGGAGATCGAGGATAGGCTGGAACGAACTTCCGGTGAACGGTCTTCAAAGGACCCTGCCTGAAAGAGATCTAAGGTATCCGTAGCCTACGCATAATAAGTTCAGCCTGGGAACTAACTGATTGCCGCCGCGTCAATCTTTCTAGCGGCCGCTTGCGTCATACGTAGAAAGCCATTATAAATAGCTAACTACCTCTGCTAAAAAACGAGTTTTCCGCAAAAATTGTATGAAAAAGCTATTTGGGTACTGGTGGGGCACATGCTAGAGACGCTCAGAATAAACCAGAATAGAAATGCGAAGTCACCTTAGGGAGCTTTTAACCCAAGCCATCGAGAAAACGGCGAAGGGGGGAGAGCTGAATTCAACAGAGCTCCCCCCTTTGCTTCTTGAGCCGCCCAAGCAGCGGGAGTTTGGCGACCTGGCAACTAACGTCGCGATGTTGTGGGCGCAAAAGGCCAAAAAACCGCCACGGGTCATCGCGGAGATGATCCTCAAGAATCTCGAGGATCCCCACGGTCTTCTCGCGCGCAAGGAGATCGCCGGTCCGGGTTTTTTGAACTTTACCTTTTCGTCGCAGTTTTACTACCAACGACTGAGGGAACTTGCGGAAGCGAAGGAAGGCAATCTCAATATCGGTCGAGGCCGCAAGGTGCAAGTCGAGATTGCCAGTGTCAACCCGACAGGTCCGCTCCATGTCGGTCACGGGCGTGTGGCAGTTATCGGAGATGTCTTGTCGCGGCTGCACCAGGCCGTCGGCTTCGTGGTCGAGCGCGAATACTACGTCAATGACGCGGGTAAACAGATGGAGAATTTGGGGCGATCGTTGTACGCGCGTTATCAAGAGTTGTTGGGGGTGTCGTCCGAATTTCCTGTAGACGGATATCCCGGCGATTACGTGAAGGAGCTTGCCCAAGCAGTGAAGAGTGAAAACGGCTCCAAGTTTACCGCCGTATCGGAGGACGCCGCCATTGAATTTTTTACCCGATACGGGGGCGATGCGCTGCTGCAAACGATAAAAAACCAGCTTGGAGAATTCGGCATCCACTTCGATTCGTTTTTTAGCGAGAAGGCGCTCCGCGAGAGGAACGAGGTCGTCGAAACTATCGAACGCTTGCGTTCACAGGGCTTCATCTATTCACAGGACGGCGCGGAGTGGTTCAGGTCGACGGAGTTCGGCGACGACAAAGACCGCACCGTGATCAAAAGCGACGGTGAGCTTACTTATTTCGCCAGCGACATCGCTTATCACCGAAACAAGTTCGAGCGGAAATTCAATAAGCTTATCGATGTCTGGGGTGCGGATCATCATGGCTACGTGCCGCGCTTGAAAGCGGCGGTGCAGGGACTGGGCTATGACCCGAGCATCTTGCACGTTGTCCTAGTCCAGATGGTGCAGCTCACGCGCGGCGGCGAGCCGGTGCGCATGGGCAAACGAACCGGCGAGTTCGTATCTCTGGCAGAAGTTTTACAGGAAGTCGGGCGTGACGCGGCGCGTTTTTTCTTTTTGATGCGCAAATCGGATAGCCATCTCGATTTCGATTTAGATTTAGCGAAGCGACAGTCAAGCGATAATCCGGTCTTTTACGTGCAATATGCTCATGCCCGAGTCGCTAGCATTTTTGAGCAGGCGCGCAAGAGCGGCATGTTGGACGGTGTCGTTTGGGGTGATCGCCCGGTTATGCTGGAGCGATTGAAGCTAGGGGAGGAGTTGGAGTTGATTCGCCGGATGGTTCAGTTTAGCGACGTCTTGGAAGACAGCGTGCGGGAGCTCGAACCCCATCGCCTGGTGTTTTATCTGCTTGAATTGGCCGGGGAGTTCCATCGCTATTACAATCGCTTTCGAGTGATTTCCGATGATCTGGGGTTGACTCACGCGCGGCTATTCCTGGTCCAGAACGTTCAAACAACTATTCGCCGAGGGCTGGAAATCTTGGGGGTTGAAGCACCGATGAAAATGACCTCCCGTTCGGAAGAAGATTCGCTGAATTCCTGAGGCGGCTGGTCAATCGCGGAGAGTTTCGATGGCTGAGAATAGAAGAGACCGGGATAAGCGTTTTTACTTTAGTCGTGGGCAGCTGGTGTTGCTCGGTGGCGCATTTACGATAACTTCGCTGATTATTTTTTTCCTGGGCATTATCGTTGGCAGGGGAATCGAAGAACGAAAAATGGCTAGGCCGGAGGAACCCCTGATCAAAATTCCCGTAAACCCATCGGCGCAAGGTAGCGGTGCAGGGCCCGCCGGTCAGGCAAAAGAAGAGCTGACATTTTACGACACGCTTGCCAAATCATCCAAAAGCGAATCCTGGCTCGAGGAAAAAGCCAGCGAGCCGAAACCACCCGAGAAGGCGGTCAAGTCGGACAGAAAAGAAGTCAAAGCCAGGGGGCGTGAAGCCTCGCCTCCGGTGTCGCTCAAAACGGAGGAGAAGGCGCCCCGGGAAAAGTCCAATGCGGTCCAACTGTCAAATTCTGTCCAAGAATTCGGTAAAGCTTGGTATGTGCAGGTCAATGCCTTCCCCGATGAGAAATCGGGAAAAGTCTCTGTTGATAGGCTTAAGAATAAGGGCTACAAGGCCTATTTGATGGAAGCGCGAAACAACGGGAAACTCTGGTACCGTGTCCGCGTGGGCGAGTTCAGTTCACGCGAGGAAGCGGAAAGGATAGCGGATATCCTGAAATCTAAGGAGAACTTTCCTAAGGCCTTTGCCACCCGTCAGTAAACCCGGTACCACGGACTTACCGCCGTGGCTTTGGGGCACAGCCGTTTCGGGGTGTTTAGAATATTCAGCCCGAAATCACATTCGGGGGCGTTCTGTGGTACGGGGTAAAGTTGCAGGCCAAGATGAATATTCGAGAAGCAATCGAAAAGCTGGTTAACCGGGTCAATCTCTCCGAAGACGAAACGATCACTGTAATGAACGAGATCATGACCGGGGAAGCAACGCCGTTACAGGTGGCGTCTTTTCTCACTGCGCTCAGAATGAAAGGGGAGACGGTAGAGGAAATTACGGGAGCTGCCCGCGTGATGCGTGAGAAAGCTCATCGCGTCAACGTCCAGTCTAAACCCGTCTTGGATACTTGCGGGACCGGGGGGGACCAGAAAGGGACTTTTAATATCTCTACTACCTGTGCTTTCGTGGTGGCTGGAGCAGGGGTCCGTGTTGCCAAGCATGGTAACCGCTCGGTATCGAGCCAATCGGGAAGCGCCGACGTTTTGGCGGTTTTGGGGGTCAAGGTGGATGCGCCAAAGGAACGCGTGGAGGCCTGCATCGACAAGATCGGCATCGGCTTTTTGTTCGCGCCCTTACTTCACGAAGCGATGAAATATGCTGTGCAGCCGCGGCGCGATATCGGTATCCGTACGATCTTCAATCTGCTGGGGCCCTTGACGAATCCCGCGATGGCGACGCATCAGCTTTTGGGTCTATACGGTGGCGAATTGGTCGGGACCATCGCTCATGTTTTGAAGAACCTCGGTAGCGCTCGGGCCATGGTCGTTCACGGTGTTGAAGGGTTGGACGAAATCTCTCTCTGTGGTCCAACCAAAGTCGCCGAGCTTCGCGATGGACAGGTGAAAGAGTACGTGATCGAGCCTGAAGCACTGGGACTTACGAGATGTCGCCTAGAGGATCTCCGTGGCGGCAGCGCGGAAGAGAGCGCGGTTGTAGTGCGCTCGGTGTTGCAAGGGAAGAAAGGGGCTGCGCGGGACGTGGTGCTGCTCAATAGCGGCGCGGCCCTCTATGTCAGCGGTAGCGCCGCTTCCATTA
>JAHKKJ010000104.1 GCA_020027655.1 Deltaproteobacteria bacterium
CTGATCCGGGAGTTCAGGGCGAGCGAGTAGAGAGGAAATTTAGGTGAAATAAAAATTTTTGGAAATTCCCCTGGGCTGAGATCAGGTGCGGACAAGGCAGTTGGAGCCTGGCGAATGGAGAGCATTTGTAATGTCAAATTTACCAAATCTTTCAGATTACATAAGCTACGTCAAGTCTGGCGGACATCTGTTTGTAGTTAATACCAATGGTTATGGATTAATAGCTGATTATGTCCTTTCTAAACCTAGCAATGTTGATGGGCGAGTGGAGGAAAAATTCTCGAAGGCTGCGCTCAGTTCAGGGCTTCCGTCGGAGCCTAACCGGTACCACCGAATCGGAACTTCACGAGCGAGATCAAACACCACTATCTCTTTTCCCTGTCCGCTGAGTTCCCGGTAAAGCGAACTGCCAGTGATCTGCCAATCGGCAGAATTCTTTACCGGCGGCAATCCAATTAATAGACGGGTCATTTCGTGAAGCTCCAACGGAATACGGGTGTAGCGAAAGAGATTTTCCTTAGAACTCTTGCCCCGGAGATAGAGCCCTTCTCTCGGATGGAAGCCGGCGATCTGATCCGCATTTACCGTCACGATTAGGATGGCGCCGAGGAGTGTAAGCGTTTCCAGCCGTGCTTTGTCGGGTCTTTGGACCAGGACGGCCTCCTGGAATCCTTGGTTTCCTTCGGGCCCGCGGTAGTGAACCGATGCAAGGGAGCGCAGGGACTGAAACTGTTGGTCTCTCTGGGCAAGGATCCCAACCAATTTTTCGGTGGTCCAGCCGGCGACAGGCGGCTGTCCCAAATCAAGCTCTGGAGGTGACGAGATTTGACGGGCAACGGTGGCGCAGCCAACCATCACCACTATGATGACTACCCATAGAACCCGTTTGGTTATTTTTCCGAGGGCGCCTCGCGTCGGCAGCCGACCCGGGGTCAAATTTTTCTCTCCAGACGCTGGATTTTGTCCCGGATCCGCTTAACCTGCTCGTCTTCCTTGGTTTTTTTAAGCGCCTCGCGGTAACGGGAGACTGCCCGGTCCGTTTTGCCGACCTTCTCGTAGGCGTCGGCGAGATGTTCGATGATGGTGGGATCGTCCACGGTGATCTCCACGGCTCGCTCCAGAAGCTCTACGGCTTGATTGTAATCGCCTTTCTGATAGTAGACCCAACCCAGACTATCAATATAGAAACCGTCGTTGGGCTCGATCTTCAGCGCCCGTTGAATCAGATTTTCTGCTTCGTCGAGCTGAACTCCCATCTCGGCCCAGGTGTAACCGAGATAATTCAACGCGGCGGCGTTCTGGGGATTGAGCTCGATGGCTTTTTTCATGTTAGCAATGGATTTCTCTTTGTTCTTATTTTCGTCGTAAAGCGCCCCCAGCTGGAAGTGCGCCTGATCGTTCCGAGAATCCAACACAATCACACGCTCCAAGGCTTCGATCGCCCTGGGGTAGTCCTTTTGCTTTCGATAGAGCGAGGCGAGCAAACCGAAAATTTCTTTTTGATCATTCTTTTTTTTGAGCGCCGACTGCACCGCTTCGATGGCCTTTTGGGTTTGATCCCGCCGGTCATAGAGATAAGCCGCCTGGATGCGCGCATCGACGAACAACTCGCTCTTCTCCGGCACCCGCAGGAACTCCTCCAGGGCTTTATCGTCAGACTTCATTTCTGCGTAGGTAGCGCCGAGGTAATAACGGGCCCGGTCGTTCTCCGCGTCGCCGGCCAGCACAAGATTGAATTCCGTCGCGGCGCGTTCAAAGTCGCCTTTTTCATAGTAGATCAGGCCAATTTTGATCCGTGTTTCCCGCGGGTCCGCTTCGGCGCTCTCAAGCCTTTGGAATTGGCTCAGAGCTTCATCCAGCTTATTCTGGCCGACGTACAGTTCCCCCAACCGCTTCCGCGCCCAGACGCTTTTGGGATTGACCTGCAACAAGCGTTGATAAATTTGGGTAGCTTCTTCGGTCTTGCCTTCTAGTTCGTACACCAAGGCGAGATCCATGAGCACCGCTTCAGACTTCGGGTTCAACTCCAGGGCTTTTCGATAGCTTTGCTCGGCCGCCAAATAGAGCTTGCTCTTGGCGCGCACGCGGCCGAGATAATAGTGGCCAAGGACGGAGTTCGGCTCCAGTTTCAGGAGCTCCTCAAGATTTTTGTTGGCCCGCTCGTAGTCTTCGAGCTGCAGATAGAGCGCTCCCAGGTAGAGCATCGCCTCTTGGTTCTGCGGATCCAGTTTCAGGACTTCGGTGTATTCAATGATGCCCTTCTGATTTTCACCGAGAGAAGAGTACAGGCCGGCAAGAAGCAGATGATTGTCGACACCTTTGGGGTCGGTACGAACGGCTATTTCCGCTTCCACTACCGCTTTCTTGAGATCTCCTTTTCTGAGGTAGAGCGTTGCCAGGCGAAAATGCAAGAAGGAGTCACCGGGACTGGTTTGGGCAGCGGCTTCGAACTCCTTTAACGCCTCATCAAATTCACCTTGGCCCAGCAACAGCTGCCCCTTTAGGAAGTGAAACAAGCCGGCTGCCTCAGGAGGAATTTCGATCTTTTGCTCACGCGTGAATGGCGCCTCGGGGGTCCAAGCGAGGGCGTCCGGGGGCGGCTTGACTTCAGGCACAGCCGAGGCACAACCTGATAAAATAAGGAGAAGAACGATCCTCCAAATGCAGCGTGTACCCATCAGTGAAAGGGTTAACATACTCACCAGGGACGGTCAATGTAGCGTTGCTCGAACTTCATTCGCTTTTGCACTTATGCTAAATTTTTTGTGATTTAAGAATTCCCGTTGCCCCCTGTCCGCTAATTCTATGTCGAGAGAGCCCCGCACCGCCGCAGAGAAAGAGATCCTCGAGCTGCGTCAACAAATCGAGAAACACAATTTCCAGTACCACGTCCTCGACGACCCGCTGATCAGTGACGCCGACTATGATCGGCTCTTTCGCCGCCTCGCCGATCTCGAAAAGGCACATCCAGAACTCAGTTCACCAGACTCTCCGACGCAGAAGGTTGGCGCGCCGCCTCTGGATAAGTTTACCACGGTTCAGCACACGCTGCCTATGTTATCGCTCAACAACGCCACCGATCCGGAGGAGATGGCAGAGTTCGAGGCCCGGATCCAGCGTTTCCTAAGGAGCTCTGAACCCATAGAATATGTTGTCGAGCCCAAGATCGACGGCGTGGCTGTTGAGCTGCTCTATGTGGACGGACGATTCACCGTGGGTTCCACGCGCGGCGACGGTATCCACGGCGAGGACATTACCCTAAACTTGAAAACCATTCGTTCAATCCCGTTGATTTTACACGCGGGGAAACGGGATCTCCCCCAACGTTTGGAAGTGCGCGGCGAGGTGTTTCTTTCGCGCCGGGCATTTCAGCTAATGAACCGCGAACGGGAGGAGGAAGGCGAGCCGGTATTTGCCAATCCGCGTAACGCCGCTGCGGGCTCTTTGAAGCAACTCGACTCGACGATTACGGCAAAGCGGGCCCTGGACATCTTTTGCCATGGCAGCGGGATGATTACTGGGGTGCAATTCGCCACCCATCGTGAATTTCTCGATGCGATGAAGGATTGGGGTTTGAAACCTGTGCCGTTTACTAAAATCTGCCGCAGCCTGGAGGAGATCTTTGCCTATCAATCAGAAGTGGAAACGCGGCGCGACGAGCTTCCCTATGAAATCGACGGCCTTGTGGTCAAGGTCAATAGCACGGAATTACAAAGGCGTCTGGGAGAAATCGCGCGCTCGCCGCGCTGGGCCATCGCTTACAAGTTCAAGGCGCGGCAAGCGACGACGCGCATTCTCGATATTCAACCCCAAGTGGGGCGTACCGGTACACTGACTCCGGTCGCCAGCCTGGAGCCGGTGCCCATCGGCGGTGTAACGGTCAAGAGCGCATCGCTGCACAACATGGATGAAATAGAACGCAAAGACATCCGCATCGGCGACACCGTCGTGGTCGAACGAGCCGGCGACGTTATTCCCTACGTCGTACAAGTGTTGCCGGATAAAAGAACGGGTGAGGAGCGACGCTTTATCATGCCGGACCATTGCCCGGTGTGCGGGGCTTCGGTCTACCGGGAAGAAGGTGAGGCTGCCTATCGTTGCATCGGCATCTCATGCCCTGCGAAGCTCAAAGAGAGCCTCAAGTTCTTTGGCTCCCGCGGCGCCATGGACATCGAGGGACTCGGCGAAAAACTCATCGATCAACTGGTGGAACGCGGGTTAGTAAAAGACTTGGCCGATCTCTATAAAGTCAAAAAAGCAGACCTGTCCAACCTTGAGCGGATGGCCGAAAAGTCGGCACAGAATCTTCTCAATGCCTTGGAACGCAGCAAGGAGGCGACTTTACCGCGTGGCTTGACTGCCCTCGGAATTCGTCATGTGGGTGAAGCCACCGCCAAGCTTTTAGCCGAACACTTCGGCGACCTGGCTACGATCATGGAAGCTTCCGAGGAACAACTGACGGAGGTGAGAGAGATCGGTCCTCAGGTGGCCAAAAGCATCGCTCAGTTTTTCGCCCAAAGGGAAAACCGCGAAGTGATCGAGAAGCTGCTCAAGGCCGGCGTCCGTTTCAAACCCGAACCAAAAAAAGCAGGAGCGCTGGCAGGGTCGATTTTCGTGCTGACGGGTGGACTAGAGAGCATGTCACGGGTAGAAGCGCAGCGGCGGATCGAGGCGCTTGGAGGCCGGGTAGCGTCCAACGTGAGCCGAAACACAAGCCACGTTGTCGCCGGCGCCGATCCCGGCTCCAAGCTCAAGAAGGCACAGGAACTCGGGTTACGGATCTTAAGTGAGGAAGAGCTAAAGAAAATGTTGGAGGGCTAACTCAGTAGCGATTGCCGCGTGGTGGCCTGCCTCCTCCACCCATTGGTCGCGGCGCTCGCTGTTGCTGCGGCCGCGCCTCACTGACGACGATGTTTCTCCCCTCGAAATCCGTGCCGTTGAGGGCAGCTGTCGCTCGTTCGGCCTCTTCATCGGAACTCATTTCCACGAAACCGAACCCCTTGGATCTACCACTGAATTTATCAGTGATGATCCGAGCACTCACCACAGAGCCGTGCTGGGCGAAGTGTTGCTGGAGCCGCTCTTCGGTCACCGAGTAGGGAAGGTTTCCCACGTATAGCTTTGCTCCCATATTGCCCTCCTAGTTGCACCGCGAAACGCTACACTTTTTCGGGATCGCTTACCCAAAGGGCAGGGCCTCAAACGGTCTCACCAGCAGGAGCCAATCTCTCGGCACGCTCTTCGGTAAAATGACCCTTTCAAACGGGCGTAAGCCTACCTAAGGTGCGGCCCGGTTGTCAAATCTATTCGGGATTGGGCTTTGGTTCATAACGGTTGCGCTGGTCTGGCAGGTAAGATATGAGCACGGCCAAGATAGCAGCTATGAAAAACGCGGCGCGGGTTCATTTGAAGATCAATGGCAGGGTCCAGGGTGTCTACTTTCGAGCATCGACGGTGGAGCAAGCGCGACGGCTGGGTGTAACGGGGTGGGTGATGAACTGCCGCGATAGCTCGGTAGCGGTGATTGCTGAAGGCGAAAGAGAGCGACTGGAAGAGCTTATCGGCTGGTGCCGCAGCGGCCCACCGGGCGCGCAGGTGAAAGAAATCCGTGTAGAATGGGAGGATTCAAAGGACGAATTTCAGGGTTTTTTTATAAAGCGCTAACTTCGATTATGGACAATTTTTCTTTAAGGACGCTTCCGAATGTCAAACCCATAAAAAAAAGATAAGGAGATGCTGCTAACATCCCCTTATCTAATCTAAAACAGCGGAAATTCGTCTGGCGGATCCTAATCACCTGGCTTGTCTGGTTTCGGTGCCGGCTCTTCCTGCGCATAACTTACCGGGGCGGATAGGCTAATGATTGAGCCAACCAGACCCAAAACGATGGCCAATGCAATTGCGAACTTTCTCATTTCTTCACCTCCCTTCACGAATTTTATTGAATGAATGACTAGCACCGCAAGGCGTGTGCCATCAATCATCGCAAGCTGAAAACTGAAATCATTTTGAAATTCAAAAGCTTCTCACGGGTGCTCCACTTTGGCGCCTCGGTGGCGATCGCGGCAGTTTGCTGCTTTGAGCCTTCACTTCAGGCTAACATATGAAAAATGCAAGTTTTTATCCGCGTTGCAAATCACCACACGGCGCAGTAGATTGCAACAGATCGGACGGTTAGTTAAATCAACAGCCCACGCGTGAGGTTGATTTTTATCCATCGAGCGTTGTTTTTTTTGGTTCAACTCTCGGTATGATGATTGCTCTGTAGGGCGCACATCTAGATGAATCTTGGAACCAAACTCATCGTTTCGCTGGTCACCGTCATCGTCCTTATCATGACGGTGCACGGCTATCTGAGCATTCAACAGGACCAAGAAAGTATTAAGCGCGAGCTAAGCGTAGGGATGCGTGGTTTTTCCCGGGTCTTGCAGGCGGGGTTGAGCCGCACGCTTGCCGACAAGCTAGACCTCAAGGAAACGCAGCAATTCATCGACACTGCCGCGCCGAGGGGCAATATCCATGGAGTGATCGTCTATGATCTGTCGGGCAAGCCCGTGGCCCATTCAGCCTCCATGCGCTACGGGATCGATTTTCCAGAGTTGGATCCAACTCCCATCACAAGACTAGATCCTCGACCCGTTTTGCAGAGCGGCAACGGAATCGACGGTTATATTCAAGAGCCCAGGAATTTGATCTACTATCGAACAGAACCGATTGTCGACTCCAGCAATAAGCTTGTCGGAGCGTTCGTGCTCGCTCGTCAGGGATACGCAACCTTCGCCACCATTGAGCAGCGACGCAACCGGATCCTGACAACGACGGCCGTGCTAGTCATTCTTCTCTCACTCCTGGGCCTGATTTTGGTGCGGCGCAGCGTGACGCGGCCAATTAACGCACTGATTCGCCACATTAAAGAGATGTCTCAGGACCAACGCGAACAAAGCATCGAAATAAAGGGCCGTGACGAAGTCGCTTCGCTGGCTCGAGAATTCAACCTCATGTGCCAGAAGCTACAAGAAAGTCATGCGCGACTCGTGGGCGAGCAACAGGAAAAGCTCAGGCTCGAGCAGGAGCTACGTCACTCTGAACGCCTGGCCTCGGTGGGGCGGTTAGCGGCCGGCCTGGCCCACGAAATCGGCACACCTCTTGCCATCATCGGCGGGCGATCCGAATACCTTTTGCGTCGCCCACGGAGCGCCGAAGAGCTTAGAGATAATCTGGGTGTCATCCGCTCCCAGAGCGACCGCATCGCAGCTATCGTCCGCCAACTCCTGGAGTTTTCACGGCGCAGAGAACCGGTTTTTCAGCCCGTCGATCTACTAGAGCTTTTGGACAACGTGAAATATCTCTTGGCGCACCAGCTCCGAGACAAAGATATCCGAGTTGAGATGGAGGGCTTCAGTGGCTTGCCTAGGATTGATGCTGACCCTGACCTGCTCCAGCAGGTATTTATCAACCTCTATTCGAACTCGCTTCACGCATTAGGGCCGGGTGGTGTGGTCAAGATCGGCGCGGAGACCACCGATCGTGGCCTCACTCAGGCTTCGCCTGGGGCCAGCCGTTGGCTGCGAATCTCATTCGAAGATAACGGCGCCGGGATCGCCCCGGAGCATATCGGTCGTGTGTTTGATCCCTTTTTCACTACGAAAGACATCGGTGAGGGAACCGGCCTAGGTTTGTCCGTGAGCTACGGCATCATCCAGGAGCATGGCGGTGATATTCACGTTGAAAGCGAGCCCGGCCGTTTCACCCGCTTTATAATCTATCTTCCGACAGAACAACCTAAGCAGAGCTATTATAGCGAGATCTCCAGTGACTCCAGGATTCAAACAGGAAACCACCAACCCGGCCAGGATTCTCGTCGTTGATGACGATCGCGAGATGAGCCAGTTCCTTGCCGATGTATTGCGCGAGGAGGGCTATCGGGTCGAGATGGTTCACGATGGCCCGTCGGCAGTGGAAAGATACCGAGCGGATAGCTTCGATTTAACTATTACCGACCTCATGATGCCGCGCATGAGGGGAACCGAGTTGGTCAGACAGCTTAAAGAGATCGACACCCATGCTCTAGTACTTTTGATTACAGCCTTCGGGAGCATCGAAAGCGCGGTGGAAGCCATGCACGCAGGCGCCTTCCACTACGTGACCAAGCCGTTCCGCACTGATGAAATCCTGCTTCAGGTTAAACGCGCTCTGGAGCAACGCAGCCTGCAGAGCGAGGTTGAAAGGCTGCGCCAACAAGTCCACAGTCGCTTTGGATTCGAAAATATCATCGGTCAGAGCGCGAGGATGCGGGAGATTTTTGAGCTCATCGCTCACGTTAGCGATCTGACTGTCAACGTTCTCATCGTGGGTGAAAGCGGCACCGGCAAGGAAATGATCGCCCGGGCGATTCATCAAAATAGTGCTCGGGCGGCAAAATCTTTTATTCCGATCAACTGCGCTGCCATTCCGGAGACGCTTTTGGAGAGCGAGCTCTTCGGTTACGTGCGCGGCGCTTTTACCGACGCCCGCAAAGATCGGCGGGGTCTGTTTCAGGCGGCTAGCGGTGGCTTGTTGTTTCTCGACGAAATTAGCGAGATTCCGCTCAGTCTGCAGGCCAAACTGCTGCGCGTTATCGAGGACAAAGAAGTGCGGCCGTTGGGAACAAACCAAAGCGAGAAGGTGGACGCCCGGTTGGTTTCGGCGTGCAACCGCGATCCGGAGCTTCTGGTTCAGGAAGGCCGCTTCCGGCAGGATCTCTACTACCGGCTCAACGTAATCCGAATGGATCTGCCACCCCTCCGCGAGAGAGTCGACGATATTCCAATTCTGATCGAGCACTTCATGCGAAAATTTAGCGAGCAGAGCCAACGTAAATTGGACGGCATCGAACCGGAAGCCCTTGCCGCCCTCACGAACTATCACTGGCCGGGAAACATCAGAGAGCTGGAACACACCATAGAAAGAGCGGTGCTCCTCGGTAAAGAGTCCCGCATTGGCCTGCAAGATTTTCCCCCTTCGTTGGTCGCCCGCAACGACAATGTGTTGCCACTGGCTGACGCCCTTGCAAAATCCTACACGCTCAGGGACTTGGAAAAGGAATACATCATGCGAGTCATGGAAATCGTGGGCGGGAACAAAACCGAAGCCGCCAAAACTCTAGGTGTGGATCGAACCACCTTGTATCGCAAGCTGGAAGAGTACAAGGTCAAGAGCTGACCTTTTCTCCATGCAACGCCAAGCGATAAATTTCCTTCTTGGGGTAACCGAATTTTTCGCCCAAGACCTCAG
>JAHKKJ010000568.1 GCA_020027655.1 Deltaproteobacteria bacterium
ACGTCGGGATTCGAATCGCTATACTTCCGTGTGCTTACGACGGACAGAGTGGGAAAAGGGAAGTCTAAACTGCCGAGGTCAAAAATCTCTCGAAAGCCCATTCGCGTCGCCATGTGCGTGGTCGGCGCCGTCAGCACTCCCGCCGGAAACCTTCCCTGGGTCAGCGCGCCAAGAACTTCCGGCGACCCGCCCACACCGATCAGATTCACGTCCCGGTTGGGGACCCAATTGAATCTCGAGAGAAAGAGCAACGCGGCGAAGTAAGTGTTACCACCTACAGTCCCGGTGACGAGAGTCTTTCCTTTCAGATCGCTGATCTGCTTGATTTGCGGGCTCGCATGCACGGCAAAATTGAGCCGCGAAAAGATCGTGCCCAGGATCACCACATCGGCTCCCTGGGCGGCTGCCGAGACGGTGGCCGCGCCGCCGACCTGAGACGCGTCGATGGACCCACCGAGCATAGCTTGAATCGGCCTGGCGCCCGACACATAGACCAACTCGGAGTCGAGACCATATTTTTCGAAAAGCTTCAGGTCCTGAGCAATCCAGAAAGGCGGATTGGCGTAGGCAAAAGCGCTATACGCTAACCTAACTTTCTTCGCGGGCTGCGCTGCCGACAAGCCAGAAGCAAGGATAAGGAGCGCGAGAAAGACGGTCGCTACAATCCACGCATTCAGCCTTTTCATCGGTGCAGAAAATATGTCGAACAAGCCGTCTTAGTCAAACCGTTGGAACTAAAGCAGCATCCGGGACCAATTTCGACGAGCTCAGGTCCGTGGGTTTCCTCAGAATGCCAAGTTCGTTCGTCCGAAATGCCCCCATCTGTCTTTCCCGCGAATCCGCCAAAAAGACGGATCAGCCTCAGGCTGAAGCGGGAATCCAGAGTCCTTAAATTCCTGGATTCCGGCTCCCTCCCCGTTTCCGCGGGGGTTGGCCGGAATGACGACTCAACTACTTTTCGGAACCCGATACACCACACGGAGTTACTTCCGGAGGTCTGCTAGGGTCTAATAAACTCTGCTAACTTTCGGTCCTGTCATCGTTACTTCCGTTTCAAAACGCGCAAGTACCTCCCAGCGATTGCTTCTATGGCCTCGTCCAGTTCTTCGATGCGAAGCAGCCGGCAGGCTGCATAAAAAACAATTGCCGCCAGGGTTATGGCCGCCGAGACGCGCACGAGCTTGAGCACAATCCCGGCTAGCGGCAGGCTCGCGCAGAATTCACTCACCAACCAGGCGACGGCGGCCATGGGGATCGAGGCAACGCAAATCCGCGCCAGTGTAGGTCCAAGGCGACTTCCTTCAAGCGGGCCGACCCGGCGACGCATGAAAAGCGTGAGCAAGATGAAATTGACCAGCGCCACCGTCGAAGTAGAAAACGCCAGGCCGACGTGGCCGAAGGGCCCCACCAGCAAAGAATTCATAACATAGTTGACGGCGATAGAACCGAGACTGATCAGCATCGGGGTCCGAGCATCTCCCAGAGCGTAAAAAGCCGGCGAAAGCACCTTGACGGCGGCATAGCCGGCGAGACCGATGGAATAAGCCGCCAACGCATCCCCAGTCTGCACCGTGTCGAACGCGGTAAATCGTCCGTGCTCAAAAATCAACGCTACGATGGGCCGACCCAAAACCGCGAGACCCACCGCGGAAGGAACGCAAAGCAGAAACACCAGCGCCAACGAATGGGCCAAAGTTTTTCGGAATTCAATGTAATCCGTTTGCGCGCTGCTGCGGGAAAGCGGCGGCAATGCCGCCGTGGCGATGGCCACGCCGAAGACACCGATGGGGAATTGCATGAAACGAAAAGCGTAGCTCAACCAGGACACCGGGCCGTTGGCCACGGCGCCGGTGACGGGATCGATAATCGACGATGCAAAATTGGTGTTGACAAAAACGTTAACCTGCACGGCCGCGGTGCCGATAATCGCCGGTCCCATCAGACTGAAGATTTGCCGGACGCCCGGATCGCTGAGGCTGATCATGGGCCGATAGCTAAACCCGGTGCGGATCAGGCTCGGCCACTGGACGGCGAATTGTAAAAAACCGCCGATGAGAGTTCCGTAAGCCATGCCTTCGATGGCACTCAGCCCAATAGCGGGCCCGATTACGAAGCCCAGCAATAATCCGCCCACGATGGAGCCGACGTTAAAGAAAGCCGATGCGAGCGCGGGGATACCAAAACGGCCGCGCGCGTTCAAGATTCCCATGGCCTGCGCCGCGAGCGCGACGAGCAGCAAGAATGGAATCATGATTCGCGTCAGCTTGATCGTCAGCTCCGCCTTGCCCGGCACATCGTAAAAACCAGGCGCGAGAATATGGACAATGGCCGGCGCGTGCCACCATGCGACCAACGAAATGGCCGTGATCACTAGAATCATTAAGGTTGCGACTCGATTCGAAAGCCGGATCGCTTCCGCTTCTCCTTTGGTCGCTAGAACCTGACTGAAAGTAGTGACGAATGCAGCGGAAAGCGCGCCTTCGGCAAAAAGATCGCGCAGCAGATTGGGGATGCGAAAGGCCGTCAAGAACGCGTCGTAATAAAGGCCGGCGCCGAAAAAGATCGCAAACACCTGATCGCGTACCAGTCCAAGAACGCGGCTCGCCATCACGGCCAAGCTGACGATGCCGGCATTGCGCGCTACGCTCGAGCGCCCGCGCTCAGGGTTATCAATTGCTACATCTTGCATGAATCAAATTCACATCCCGTAGCCTAGCGCGGCGGAGCCGCAACCAAATCGGAGTGACTCGCGCAAAGGCGCAAAGAGCGCCAAGAAAAACACGATTCCGAACTTTCCGTTCTTGGCGTCTTGGCGCGATCAAATGAATCAGGGCTCGAGGCTTGGAACATTTGCGCAAGCGGCGAAAACTTTCAACTATATTAGTACGAAATGGCCTCCGCGTCGACGCACAAGTGTGTGACCAGAGCTCGAAAAAGTTTTCGTTGCGCTCGGTCAGCGCCTGCATTTCCACGACGGCCCTTGGTTCTCGTATGTCTACTAACCAACAAATTGCTTAGTAAATTTACGACCAAACGCGGTTGTTGTATTACCGTTTGAGGAAGGATAGAACCGAGTCAAAGGAAGGAGAAACCATGAGACTACCAACCGTAAAGCGCGACGACCTTTCGCCGGAAAATCAACAACGATGGGACCGTATCATGGCTGGGCGCACCAGCGGGGGCGGCGGCCCGTATAGCGCGTTGATCCATGCACCGCTCCTCGCCGATCATTTAACGACGGCTGAGAACTACTACCGGAAAGACGCGGCACTCGGTGAAGCCGACCGCGAGTTAGTCATCCTGGCCACTGCCCGCGAATTTGAAGCTCACTACCCCTGGACCAGGCACGAAATCAGAGGACGCCAGGTGGGCTTGCGCGAGGAAGCCATCGAGACCGTTCGCGCCCATGGCTCGTTGGAGAAGCTCATGCCCCGCGAGCGGCTGCTCGTGGAAATCGTGCGTAGCCTGGTGCGCCAACATCGCCTGTCCAACGAGATCTTCACCCTCGCACTCGCCGAGTTAGGGCCGCAAAAATTCGTCGAGCTGGTCGCGCTCATCGGCCACTACAGCACCATCGGTTCGGTGGCCAACGCCTTTGACGTGCGTCCGCCGGATGGCAGCAAAACTTTCTGAATTAGCCTGTCAAAGTTCAACGTTCAAGGCTTGTCCCGAGCTCCGTGAGGGATCTAGATCCTTCGCAATCGCTCAGGACATGCTTTGAACCTGGAACTTTGA
>JAHKKJ010000105.1 GCA_020027655.1 Deltaproteobacteria bacterium
ATAGTTGTCATCTTAGTATCCTTAATGGTTGAACTTCTTTACCAGCTTCGTTAGCACGTTGCCGGGGACGAGCCCGGACACATCCCCACCCAAGCTCACGACTTCCTTCACCAGACGCGAGCTGATGTAGAACTCGGACTCTCCGGTCATCATGAAAAAGGTTTCCAATTTTGGTTTGAGGCGGTGATTCATCATGGCCATCTGAAATTCATACTCGAAATCCGACACCGCCCGGAGGCCGCGGATAATCACTCTGGCTTGTCTGCGCTCGGCGTAGTCAACGAGCAAGCCTTCGAACGAATCCGCTTGGACCCTTCCTTTGAACCCTCCGAAAACTTCGCGCACCATCTGGAGACGCTCTTCCAGACTGAAAAGAGAAGAGTCCTTGCCGGGATTGGTCGCGATAGCGATAATGACCCTCTCGAAGACGCGAAGTGTACGCTTTACGAGATCTACGTGTCCGTTGGTTATGGGATCGAATGAGCCTGGATAAATCGCCACGTTGTTCTGCGCCATAGTTGGGCATCCTTGTCTTTGTGATTTGCCTTAGGCTTCCTGCTTAAAAAAAGAAAGCAGCGTACGGCCGTAACGCCGCTGGTCATGGAGCGCGAGGGAATCATAACACGGTTCGACCTTCTCGCGGATACTATGCTCTGCGATCAACATTCCTGATTCTCGTAACAATCTTCCCCGCGCGATGATTCGCAGGGTTCGGTCAATCCATTTGCAGTCATACGGCGGATCGAGAAAGATCAGATCGAATGTCTCGCCGTGCCGCGCTAAGAACCGTAGCGCTCGAGCGACCGGCATGATCCATACCTTGGTCCGGTCGGTAAGGTGAAGTCGACGAAGGTTTTCTCGGATCGCCTTGCCGGATTCTACCGATGAGTCGACCAAGATGGCTGCCGCTGCGCCACGACTCAAAGCCTCGATGGTCACATTTCCAGTTCCGGCAAAAAGATCCAACACCTTGGTACCGGAAAGATCATGGGGGAGAATGTTAAAGAGCGCCTCTTTGACTCTCCCGGCGGTAGGACGCAAAGTCTGCCCCTTGGGCACTTTGAGACGCCGGCCGCGTGCATTTCCGCCAATGACTCGCATGATTCTTTGATCATTGCTCTCTGAGGTCGCGTCGCTCCTGATTCATTTAGTTGTAGTTGCCTGCCAGTCGCTACTCATCCATGCGTAAAACGATCTTGCCAAATTGCTTGCCCTCTTCCAAGCGTCGGTGGCCAATGCTCGCCTCTTTCAATGGATAAACCTGATCGATCACGGGTTTGATCTGGGATCTTTCCATGAAATTCAGCACTTGTTTAAATTCCCCGCGCGTTCCTATCACCCCCGATGCAATTCACGGCGACATCGACGCCTCGTTTACCGGTAATCCGTCTTACCTTCTTCGTAACGCAGCTTTTCGACACCCCAGTGCTCGGGAATTCGAATCGCTTTCAATCAAATCTCCCCGCAAGAAATAGTAGTTTCGTTAGCAGGATATGGCGAGAGTGTCAAAGGCTGACGCAAAAACTTCAACAAGGCTGACGCAAAAAGGACTTGGCCGGGAAAAAAGCTAGTCAATCAAAGTGAAGCGAGCTGCTGAGGGTTTTAGAATTACGCGGAAAACGAAGTGCCACAACCGCAAGTTCCGCTCGCGTTGGGATTGCTGAATTTGAAGCCCCCGCCGTAAAGGCTCGTTACATAGTCGATGGTGGTACCTTTGAGATGCGGTACACTCTTGGAATCTACATAGACCTTGAGGCTGCCTAGTTCCAATACCAGGTCGCCAGGCTCCTCTTCCTTGGCAAAATCCAACTTATAGGAGAAGCCTGAACAACCCCCGTCCGCCACCGACACCCGTAGACCATGGTCTTGATGATTGTTGCGGGCCAAGAGGGCTTTGACTTGTTGGATGGCCTTCTCGGTCAAAGTCAAGTTGAGAGGTTGGGGATTGAGTTCGCTAGCCATGCTTTTCTCCTCGGACTACCTAGAAGAAGGGTAATGCTCGCTTCCAGCTAAGTCAAGGGAAGGGTTCAAGCGACGGGAGCGTCACTTTTCAAACAGGGCTCGGACGAATTGAGAGGCGTCGAACGGTTGAAGGTCTTCGACATCTTCTCCGACCCCGACGTACCTGACCGGAACCCGCAATTCTTCTTGAATACTGACGATCACGCCACCCTTAGCTGTGCCGTCGAGTTTGGTCAATACGATACCGCTAATATCCGTTGCTTCTTTGAAAACGCGGGCTTGTTGGAGACCGTTCTGTCCCGTCGTGGCATCCAGCACCAGAAGGGTCTCATGGGGGGCATCCGGTTGTTCTCGGGAAATGACCCGACGGATCTTTTTCAGTTCCTCGATTAAATGGACTTTGGTATGAAGGCGTCCCGCGGTGTCGATGAGCAGCACGTCGATACCACGACTCTTGGCCGCTTGAATGCCATCATAAACTACCGCGGAAGGATCGGCGCCGGCCCGATGTTTGATCACGTCGACGCCCACTCGTTTTGCCCATGCCTCGAGTTGCTCGATGGCGGCCGCACGAAAGGTATCCGCGGCCACCAGGAGGACTTTCTTCCCGGCTGATCGATATTGGGCAGCGAGCTTGGCGATCGTCGTCGTTTTCCCGACGCCGTTCACCCCCAAGAAAACGATCACCCAGGGGCGGACCGATAACGGAAGTGTTTTCGGAGGCGTTGTCGATGCCTGAAGCACCTCCACCATCGCTTGTTGTAAGCGTGAAGACATTTCTTGCGCGAGGTCTTCAGCACCGCCGGGCGATTGTCGCCGCAGGAGATCGATCAATTTTTGGGTTGCCTTGGGGCCCAAATCCGCCGCGATCAGGTTCTCCTCCATAGCGTCCAGCGATTCCTCATCCCAGTGCCGGTTTTGGAAAATGGCGCCCATTTTTTGCGCCCAATTCTCCCGGCTCTTGGTCAGACCGCTTTTCAGCCGTGAAAAAAACGAACTGCCTTCCATTTGGCTATTCTCGCAAATTTTTAGGCCGTGAGCGATGGGGGGACGGTGAGTTAGCGGTCCGAGCTAACTCATTCGGACGGACACAACCTTAGAGACTCCGGGCTCCGCCATGGTGATACCATAGAGGACTTCGGCAGCCTGCATGGTTTTTTTGTTGTGGGTGACTAGCACGAACTGAGAAATCTGGCTCATTTCCTTGATCATGTCATTGAACCGATCGATATTGGCATCGTCCAGCGGAGCGTCGACTTCGTCCAGGAAGCAGAAGGGGCTGGGCTTGGTTAAAAAAATTGCAAACAGAAGGCTTACAGCCGTTAATGCCTTCTCACCGCCGGAGAGGAGCGTGATAAATTGCAGTTTCTTGCCGGGGGGCTGGACGACGATGTCCACTCCCGTTTCCAAATAGTCATTTTCATCCGTCAGAACCAGATTGGCCTTGCCGCCTCTGAAGAGCCGAGGGAAAATCGACTGGAATTTTTCGTTGATCTCCTCGAAGCTTTCCTTGAACCGGAGCCGGCAGATGCGGTTCAATTTGATGATCGTGCGCTGCAGATCAGCGATGGATTTCTCAAGATCCTCCTTCTGCTGGTTCATAAATTGGAAGCGGCTGTTGAGCTCTTCGTACTCCCCAATGGCGGCAAGGTTGACTTCTCCCATCCGCTCGAGCCGGCCCCGGAGGTCGTCGATTTCCGCCAACAGATCTTCCGTCGAGGCCATGGGTTCTGCGCCTTCGAAGCTGAGATTCTCCACGTCGGCATCGTATCGCTCGCGGATGTTGGCGGCGAGATGCTGGTAGCGAAGTTTCTTTTCTGCCAACAACACCTGGAGCCGATTTTTTTCTTCCTGGCAGGCTTCGCCCAGGGGCCGCAGCTCTTTTATGGACTCTTCGATTTCCAGCAGTTTCCTGGAAATCACTTTATGGCTATGCCGTTCCGCTTGCAATCGCTCTTCTAACTCTTGCAAATTGTGTTTGCCCGATTCGAGAGCCTTTTCTGACTGCGTCAGAGCGAGTTCAATCTGGCTCCGTCGCCGCGTGATATCGGCGCTCTGATCCTGGCGAAAGCTGATCTGCTCGAAAGTCTCTTGCCGCAGGTTGAAGCGGTTTTCGAGATTATGATGGGTGTTCTCCTTTTTTTCTCCCAGTGCCGCGTTGCGGACACGCGACTGAGTGACGGCAGCCTCCACGGCTTCCACAGACTTCTGCAGCTCCAGAAACGCTGCTTGTTTTTGCGCCAGGATATTCTCTTTTTCGGTTTTGTCTCGGCTGCGAGTTTCAATTGCGGTTCGACACTGGTCCACTTCTCGTGTGACCCGTTCCAGCGCACTGACAAGATCATTCTGCTCCTGCAGTAGAGCTTGAACCGTTTGCGACAGCCGTTGAAAGTCTCTGTCGGCGGCGAGATGCTCATGGTCTAGTCTTACTCGATCGAGCTCTAATCTGTGAATTTCCGCTGCCAGTGAAGACTTTTTTGTTGCGGCCCGCTCCAACTCGCCCTTTAGTTTTTCGACTTCCCGGTCTTCGAGTTGAAGCTTTGCGTCGAGCTCCGTAAGCAGGGTTTTCAGTTCTCTAATGTGCCGTCGCTGCGTGATAAAATTTCCCTCGAGCGCGTCGTCGCTACCTCCGGTCACGGTCCCCATGGGATCGATGACTTCACCGTCGGGAGTCACCAGCGTGCTGTAGAAGCCATTGCGATTCCACAGTGACAGTCCGGCCCTCAGGTCGCGGACGACGACAACGTCGGACAGGAGATATTCTGCAACTTCACCATAGCCCTCTTTAACCGATATCACTTCGAGAAGAGGGGCGATGACCTCGGCTTCCCTTAGCGGCAATGGACGATGTTGTTTTCTGGACAACTGGATGGGAATGAAGCTACCTCGACCCGAAGCCTCGCGCTTCAGATACTCGATGGCTTCCACACCTTCTTCTTGGCCCTTGACGATCACGTACTGCAAGCGGTCACCCAAGACCGCCGTTAGCGCTTTTTCGTAGGGTTCCGGAGCTTCGATGACCTCTGCGACCAGACCATAGATGCCATTGGGGCCGGTCTCGCGCTGTCGCTTCAGCATGATGGCCCGAACGCCCTCCTGATAACCCTCGTAATTCTTCTGCAAATCTTCCAGCGACACCAGCCTCGAGCGGTTTTCGTGAATTTGCTCTTTGAGTGACTCGGCTCTCTTTTCCTGGTCCTCTTTTGCCTCGAGAAGCGTTTGAATCAAGGCGTTGACCTCCGCCGCTTCGACGCCTCTCTCATGCGCTTGCGCGAGGCCGTTCTCCTGCGCCGTCTTCGTGTCCGTGAGTTTTTGTTCACACAGCGCCAGCGAGATCGACGCGGCCGCGTGCTCATCGCGGCTCCGCGCCAGTTCTTTGCTGATTTCCTGACAACGATTGGATTTTGCCAGCGCATCGTTTCGCCAATAAGCGATTTGATTGGCCGCTTCGATGAGCGCTTCTTTTTCTCGATCCAGGTCGCCCTGGAGCGACTTGACCTCGGCCTGAAGGTTATTGAGATCTTTTTCTTTCTCCTGCAGGAAGCTCTCTTCGAAGAGCGATAGCTGCAGAAAGCTCTCCTTAGCCTTCTCGAGCTCATCGATCTCCCGCCCAAGGGTTTTGGTCTTTTCCTCGAGCTGGAAGAGCGCCGCGCGGGTCTCCATCTCTGCCTGGGTGAGCTGTGCGAAGTCCTTTCTGTAGAAGTCGATCCTTTGCTCTTCGGCTTGGATCTGAATCTTCACTTGGTACACGGTTTCCTGCTGAACGCTGATCTCTTGCTCCGCCTCCATAAGCGATAGCCGCACCGTTTCGCTTTCGGCTTCCTTAGAGCGGAGAGCGGTGACATGTTCGGTGAAGCGGTTCTCCGCATCCGTCAGTTGATACTCAGAGCCGGAAATCTCCTCGTTCAGGGCGCGCTGCTGGATCGCCGCATAGAGCAGATCTTTTTCCTTCAACTGCGCCTTGAGCGCGCGATAGCGTTCGGCCTTCTTAGCCTGCAGCTCCATGGTGCGGATCTGGCGCTCGATCTCACGGACGATATCCGTGACGCGCAGGAGGTTCTGCTGAGTCCGTTCTAGTTTTCGCTCGGCCACAAGCTTTCGGCTCTTGTACTTACTTGTGCCGGCCGCTTCTTCGATTAGAGCCCGCCGGTCTTCGGGCTTGGAGTTGACCAGCTCATCAACCCGTCCTTGCTCGACAATAGAATAGGCCTTGCTCCCCACGCCGGTCCCCAAGAAAAGCTCGATTATGTCCTTCAAGCGACAGGGGATCTTATTGATGGCGTACTCCGACTCGCCCGAACGGAAGAGCCTGCGAGTCACCATGATTTCACTGAAGCTATTGTATTCGACGGGACCGCGTCCATCTTCGTTTTCGAAGATCAACGACACTTCGGCCATGCCAGTGGGAGGTAGACTCTCGCTGCCGTTGAATACCACATCCTCCATCTGATGTCCCCGGAGATGGCGGGCGCTCTGTTCACCCATGGCCCAGCGGAGGGCGTCGACGATGTTGGATTTTCCACAGCCATTGGGACCGACAACAGCCGTAATTCCCGGATTAAGCTCGATGACGGTTTTTTCCACAAAGGACTTAAATCCAACCATTTCAAGGCTTTTTAAGCGCATAAAAGCAATTCTTTTGCGGCAGTTCTGTGCGGGGAAAATCTCGGGCGCAAGCTCTGCCCGCAATATTTCACACGCGGGCGGGGGTGTCAAGCAGAAATTACAATATGAGGGGGAATTTCTGAATTCGTACCACAATATATGGGGCGATTTACAGAGTAAACTACTTTTCTAAAAGCTCTGTATTCCAGTAAGAGACATCTACTGTGTTGAGAAAAGGCATCCATTCCTTATATCTCGACAGACTGAAGGTCTCCTGCATAAATGGCGTCCATTTCGGCTTGAATGGTTTTCGGGCGAGTGTCATTCCTGCCTGTTGGGGGGTGCGTCCGCCCTTCCTACGGTTACATTCCTGGCAAGAACAGACTACGTTTTCCCAAACTGAAGTCCCACCCTGGGAACGGGGAATCACGTGGTCGAGGTTTAATTCCTGGCGGGGCAACCGCTGGCAGCAATATTGGCAGATACATTTATCTCTTGCGTAAATGTTATAGCGACTAAAACGAACTTGTCGCTTCGGCACTCGGTCATAACCAACCAGTAAGATGACTCGGGGGACGCGGATCACCCGATTCACCAGCCCCATGGACTCATCGCGGGCTGAGACGGAAAGGTCACTCCAGCTATCAAAATCGAAGGTTTGATACTGCTCGTTTACTGCCCTCGCAATGCCCTGATAAAGTAAAATAAAGGCGCGGCGGACCGACGTTACATGGATCGGCAGATAAGAACGGTTAAGGATTAGGACCTTAGTATTCAGGATCGAATACGCCGGCGCTGACGCAGGATAGCTCATTTAATGGCTGGGGTGATGCTTAAAGAAGCTCTCACAGTTTAGTGGGTCGTTAAGCAAAAATATAGGGGGCGGGGTGGAATGTCAACCCAACGGAGAGATCACAACCCAGGTTGAAGTCAAGAATAATTTACTCTATAAGATTAAAGAGCTGCCAATGGACGTCTGTGGATCTCCGATGTTGGCCGGTGATCCTTCTTGCGCTACCCCTGCCTCACTTACAATTATTCCGTATGAAACAGGAAATTTTCATCAATTCTAGTCCCCAGGAAAGCCGCATTGCCATTATTGAGGATGGTCTTCTCGCGGAATTCCTCATTGAGCGCAAGGAAGAAATGGGCATTGCGGGAAATATCTACAAAGGCAAAGTATCCAGGGTGCTACCCGGCATGCAGGCCGCCTTTGTCGATATCGGTATGGAAAAAGCCGCGTTTTTGCATGCCTCGGACTTCTCCAGCGTGCCGGAAGATATTCACCTGATCGCTTCTCCGGGTGAGGACGTGGAAGTCGAAGCGCTTCCGAAGCGGGTCTCCCATCACCGTCTGCCTTTGGAAAAGCAGCTATCCCGAGATGAAGCGATCCTGGTGCAAGTGGCCAAGGATCCGCTGGGTACGAAAGGGGCCCGGGTTACTTCCCATATCTCCTTGCCTGGGCGCTACATGGTTTTTATGCCCGGGACGAAACATATTGGCATCTCGCGACGAATCGAAAGTGAAGAGGAACGCAAGCGGCTAAAGGAGATTGCCGAGTCGGTGTTGAACGAGCATGGCGGGTTCATCTTGCGAACGGCGTCGGAGGGACGAAGTAAACGCGAGATTCAAAGAGATCTGCGCTTTCTCACCATCCTCTGGCGACGCTTGCAGCAGAAGGCGGAGAAAGCACCCGCCCCTTCATTGATCCACCAGGATTTAGATCTCATCGCCAGAACGATTCGTGATTTTTTCACGGCGGATACCGAGCAGGTGGTGATCGATTCGGCCAAGGATCACCGCCGCATCATGGATTTTGTCCGTCAGTTCATGCCGCGGCTGAAAACCAAAATTGTTTTGTACTCGGGGGCGGAGCCCCTGTTTGACCGTCATGGCATTGAGGAAAAAATCACCAAGGCCTTGGATCGACGCGTCTGGCTACGTTCGGGGGGTTATATCATCATTGAGCGCACGGAGGCCCTGACGGCCATTGACGTTAACACCGGACGGTTTGTGGGCAAACGGAACCAAGAGGAGACCATCGTCAGGACCAATTTGGAAGCGGCCCATGAAGTGGTGCGCCAGCTGCGCCTTAGAAACGTGGGCGGCATCATTATCATCGACTTTATCGACATGGAGAAAGAATCCAATCGTAAGAAAGTCTACGATGCTCTCAGGGACGCGCTCAAGAAGGACAAAGCCCGCAGCAACATACTGAAGATATCCGAACTGGGCCTAGTCGAAATGACTCGCCAGCGAACCCGGGAGAGTCTGGAGAATCAGCTGCTAAGTCCGTGCCCGCATTGTGACGGTCGAGGCCGGATCAAATCTTCCGTGACAGTCGCTTATGACCTCTTACGCGCGATCAAAAAACAACAGACCAATCTGGAGAACGGCAAGAATATTGTCGTGCGCCTGCACCCGGATGTCGCCAATTTTCTCTACGACGAGAAGAACAACAGCCTGGAAAATCTGGAACGGGAAATCAATCGTCGGATTATCATCAAGGTCAGCCAAGAGCTGCGCCACGATCAGTACGAAATCGCAGAATCGTAAGCCGGCCATTCCGGCCCGGACAATAGTGAATACTTTCAGCAGAGGAAATCTAACGCTTCGCTGCTTGCCTATTTCGCCGCTCTTACCGTGATCTGCGTCGCAGTCATCGCGCCGTCGTCGGCGCGGTTGGCCGTGATCGAT
>JAHKKJ010000569.1 GCA_020027655.1 Deltaproteobacteria bacterium
ATCGATGAGGTAGACGTTGCCTCCGCCACTTTGCGGCGCGAACAACGTGAATCCGGGGTAAGCCCGGTCGGGATCACAGGCACGCAAGCCAGTTCCAGCACGCTTCAACTTGATCTGTTCAACAGGCGGCATGATATACCTCCAGCACATTACGACGAACACGCGTCTCGAGATTGCCATGGAATACACTTGGAGAGCAGAGGGGTGATTACCCTGATGAGGACAATAACCACAGCCCATCGTGCCGGGTCAAGTTCAAACTGCGTAAAGCTTTTCCTCTGGGATCTCAATTAGAGTTGACCTCGTCGCTGCCCCAACGATATATTCCATCATGAGCCAGTGTGGTATTGCCGAAATCCGTTGAATAATTTGGGCGTCATTCCGGGCAACCCCGGATCACAGTCCGGGGTAGCGCGACCCGGAATCCAGGAAAATCAAAAACTTCTGGATACCCGCTTTCGCGGGTATGACGGTGGGGCGCTCACTGATTTTTGTTTTGCAGACTGTAGTTCCAGGACACTATGGGCTTCTATTTTTCCTTTGGATCCCAGTCATACTTTGAGATGCATCGATGCTGACACAGGAAGAGAATGATCTGTTGACTTACACATCCCCCGGTACCCCTGGGGGTGCTTTGCTGCGGCAATATTGGCAGCCGGTAGCTTTGTCCGAGGAGTTGCCGGAAAGTGGCGCTCCCTTACCGGTGCGGATTTTGAGTGAGGACCTCGTCCTTTTTCGTGACGATCGGGGCCGGCCCGGTCTACTGGGGTTGCATTGTTCTCATCGCCGGGCCGATCTGAGCTACGGCCGAGTCGAGGACGGCGGACTCCGTTGTCTTTATCATGGCTGGCTCTATGACATTCATGGAAATTGTCTGGAACAACCCTGCGAGGCTGCGGGCAGGGACTTTCGACACAAAGTTCGCCATCCGGCCTATCCTTGCCAGGAGTTCGGCGGACTCATCTTTGCCTATATGGGTTCAGGAGAGCCTCCTCTCCTGCCTGCCTACGAAGCGCTGAATGCACCTCCTGGACACCGGCTGGTTACCAAGATTCTGCATGAGTGTAACTATTTCCAGGCCAATGAAGGCAACTTGGATCCGAGCCATGTCTCGTTTCTCCACCGGCAATCCAATGTGCCGCAAAACTTGAAACGAACGGTGAAAGGCAGCGACGGCAGACTTCCCCTCTCGTTGTACGCCGCCGATATGGCGCCGGAGATTGAAACGGAAGAGACCGATTTTGGCATCCGGATTTTTTCGATCCGCAAAACCGACGAGGGTCGCACCTTCTTTCGTGTGACGAACTTTATTCTTCCGAATTTGGCCACCATCCCCGGGCCGATGTCCGGTGACGGCTACAATCTCTACTGGCACGTGCCCATCGACGACACCAACCATTGGCGCTACGACATCGTTTTTCGCCGCAGCGCACCGATGGATGAAAAAGACATTCAGAGAAACCAAGAGATTCTCGATGAGCTCACAGCGGACCATAAACCGATTCGCAACAAGTCCAACCGCTACCTGCAAGATCGCGAATCGATGAAAACCTGGAGCTTCTCCGGCATGGGACGAATCTTCAACGTTCAGGATACCGCCATCGTCGAGGGCTGCGGTCCGATCGTAGACCGCACCCAGGAGTTTTTGGGGCCCAGCGACAAGGCGATTATCGCCGCCCGCCGCATGGTGTTGAGGGCGATTCGCGATCTCGACGCCGGTCGGGAGCCACCGCACGTTATCCGTCGCGCCGAGGCAAATCGGTTTCCGCACCTTATGATTGTTTCAGAAGTGATTGCGGACGGAAGCGATTGGAAGAGCTATTGGAAGAACAAATTCACTGCCGTCAACCAATACGAAGGTCAATCTCCATAGGAAGCGGAGCCTTTCTTTTTGGCCTTCCGCTGGCACATGGGAAATTTCCTTGCACTGAGATACAGAGTAACCTGCCGGCCTCTGACAGGTATCTTGGTTTGCTTGTTTAGTTTGCTTCACGTGGCCTCCGTCCCGACTCAGGACGGCCCTAAAGCCGCTCGCAAGCTAGAGACCGCGACCCTCGGTCTTTCGGCTAAACACGTCCTCAATCTTCCAATCTACTTGGCGCAGAAGCACGGCATCTTTGAAAGCGAAGGACTCGATTTGAAGCTCATCACTACCAAGACCGATGAGGTCATCGTCGCTGCGATCAAACGCGCGCAGCAAGACGCCAAGATCACGCAGTCTAACTTTGCGCCAAAAGACTTTGTTGACTGGAGCTTGATTCGTACCGTACAGCGTGAGCTGAAACGCTAGCAGCGCAAGGAGGTAAAGAAATGATTATCGACGCCGACGGCCACACCCATATTCCCCAGGAAGTATTCGACAACTACATCGAAAAGGAATTCTACCGGCAGCGGCCCCGCTATGTTCAATATGACGACGGCCGTGGCTTTTACCTGATCGAAGGCCGGATTATCGCCAAGCCCTTCGGCTGGGGGCCGGGCACGCCGGGCAGCATCGCGGCGACGACGCGTACCCTCAAAGTGAAGGACCACGATCTCAGTAATATCCCCGGCCGGTTGGCGGATCTCGGCGGCTGCACCCTCGGCCTGGTCCAGCGCGCTCACCGCGTCCATCACCGACGCATGCGGCGCGATGTCGCCCTGGGGTGCGGCTGGCAGCGCGGACAGCCGCCGCGCGATGGCCTGGCTGTCCGGTCCGTCCAGGACAGCCGTCGCCGGCCGTCCCCGCCACGCTTCCAGAGCAGTGGCCACGCTGGCCGTTTCCAGTTCCACGGCGGCGAGCGCCGGCGGCGGCCCGCTGTTGCGGGCGGCCAGCTCCGTGGCGCGTCGAGCGCGGGCCATGAGCGCAATTGCCCTGGACTGTTCGACGGCCGCCTCGGCCTGGGCCAGCCGATCCCGCGCGGAAACCACTCGCCAGGTTGCCACCTGTGCATCGGCGGCCCGACCCAGGTCACGCTGGTGCCGAGCTCGAGCATCGGCCAGAACCCGATCCGCATCGGCGGCCGCGAGACGCGCCTGGCGGAGCGGCCCGATCGCCACGCGGGTGTCCGCACCGACCGCGGACTTCCGGAAATCGGTCAATTGCGCGATCGCCTCCGCCGCGGTGGAATCCCGTCCGGCGGTGGCAGCGGCGCGCTGCATGTCGTCCTGGAGCCCGTCGGCGGCATCGACGACGGCGAGGATGCGCGCCTGGTCGACCGATACGGTGGCGGCGAAGGCCTGCCGGTCCAGGCCCAGCCAGCGCGATGCGTCGGGGCTGCCCTCCACGATGATCTCGGCCGACACGTCCCTCCCCAGGCCGACGTCCACCGCCCGGCAGTCAACGCGGCCGGCCAGGTCCTGGCTGATGTCGATCACGCGGCCGTCATCCAGGTGCAGGCGGGCGTCGACCTCCCACGGCCCGTCCGCCTCGTCCCATGGTCGGTGACGCTCCTCGAGCTCGCGGTCCTCCGCCGTCCGGCCACCGCGCCCGCGCCGCCGACCGGTCAACGCCAGGCGCAGCGCGGCGTGCCAGGAGGACTTGCCCGCTTCATTCGGGCCGACCACGACCGTCAGTCCGGGGCGCAGTTCCAGGATGGCGTCGCGGAAAGGCCCAAACGCGCGCGCGGACACTCGCTCAACCCACATCGGTCACAGCACCTCGAGGTCGCGGCGCCCATCCAGGGCGCGCAGCCCGGTGACGATTACTCGCCGCCGCTCGTCGGAATCGCTGACCTCGGCCGA
>JAHKKJ010000570.1 GCA_020027655.1 Deltaproteobacteria bacterium
TTCAGGTGAGCGCCTGCCAGGCGCAACCTCAGGTTACTATTACCACAGAAGGGGGTCGGGAGCTGACTTTTCAGGTCGAAGTCGCGGATACACCCGCCAAGCGAGAGCTAGGACTGCAATACCGCCGCGACCTGGCGGTGGATCGCGGTATGATTTTTTTATTTCCAGCCGAATCCGAGCATTCCTTTTGGATGAAGAACACGCCGATCCCGCTGGATATGATTTTTATTAGCAAGGATCTAAAAATTGTCGGAATCGTAGAGCAAGCGGTTCCATTCTCAACGGATTCGCGTTCTGTATCTGGTGCCAGTCAGTTTGTGCTGGAGATCAACGGGGGGCTTTCCAAGCGTTATGGAATCAAAGCCGGTGATTCCGTACGGTTCCAAGCTCTCTCACCGGAAAGCGTCAAGCAATAAGTAGGATAAAAATGAATGCTAGCTCCACTTAAAGGGGCTAGTTTAGGAGGTTAGATCTCACGGAAGAAGTAAGGTCTAACTGGATCGAGCTTTTGTTCGTAGGAGTCCGGATACAAGAACCACAGGGTTGCCGCCAGGCTGCTGAGCAAGGAGTTCCCGTCCTGCGGCGTAAAGCAGGTTCCGATAATCTCTTTGTCGCCTCTCATCGCTAGGCTCTGAGTCACGATGACCGTCTGGTTCAGAATCCGTCCGAACAGCCCATGGTCGCGACCGAAGGAGAAGACCGAAGCGGAGGACTTCTTGTTTGTAAGGGCGACCCGGCCGTTGGACTCGAAGCGGCGCATCAGCTCGTCTTTATTTATCCCGCGGCGCAGCTTCAGATTGAAATGAATGGTGTGCATGTATTGCGTATTCAGTTTTAACGCCGACGAGTAAATGTTCAAGCTCAATCCCAACGTCTTAAAGAGGTAGTGCGCGTCCCGTCCTTGATGGGTGCCGAATTCGGCATCATCATGTTTCCCCGCCTCCGGCGCAGGGATAAACTCGCCTTCCTGGCTCAAATCGTTGGCCCGGCGCATGCAGACGAAACGCCCTTCATCGAGATTATCTTCCTTCTCTGGTCCCAATGCGACGGTGTCAATGAGCACGGCGAGGTTATGCGTGTTACAACTGACGACCTGAATGAAATCGTCCTTGCCTTTGACCAGCGCCTTATCATTGATGCCGCGGGCGTACATCTTGCCGAAACCGTATTCGCTGCCCTGGGCGACGAATCCCCGGCCGTTACCGGCGTATTTATTGTAGAGTCTTTTCTTGTTTTCATTGCCCACGGGGGTACAGTCGATAATGACGCTGGCTCGCTCAATGGCTTCTTCGGCTTCGAAGGTCGGTTCCATTCCCATGTCAATAAACTTATGCCAACGGTCTTTGTCGACACAGAGCTTGGCGCCTTTACTCCCCAACACATGGACTTTCGAACGATCGGTGATCAGGGGGGTGCGCTTGTGGAACGTGACTTCGTCGATCCCGAACTGTTCCCGGAACGTAGAAAGAATCCCGATGAGCGGCTCACCGATGGTTCCGGTTCCTACCACATGGACAATTTTTTTCTGAGCCATATCCCCCACCTGAAATTTTGCTGACCGGATTCTAACGCAAGAGCTGTACACGATCAACAGATAATTTGTCAAATGAGCGTTATCTTTTGCCATCTGAAGATTTCTCGTAATCGTCTTTAAGGGCAGCTACTTATATGGTAAAACTTCCAGTAAGGGGGAAGCATATGGCTGAGGAAATCCTGCCTGCAGAGTCTTTTTTCAATCGTAATTTTGGCATTGGCAGCGGGGATCTGGAGAAAATCCTTGGCACCGCTCTAAGTAAGAAGGCCGATTACGCGGATCTTTATTTTGAGTACCGCAGGAACGAGGGCATTAGCCTGGAAGAGGGGCTGGTTAAAAACTGTTCTCAGTCGACCGCCAATGGTGTCGGCGTGCGGGTTTTGGCGGAGACAAAAACCGGCTATGCATACACGGATGACATCACCATCGAAAACCTGGAACTGGCAGCGCGTACTGCGCAATACATCGCGCAAAACCAGCAATCACAGTTGCCGGTTTCCGTGGGGCAGTCCCCGAGCGAACCCCATGATCTCTATCCAATCAAAGTTCCGGTCAATGATATCTCCCTGGACCAGAAGGTGGCGCTGCTTTATGAGATCGACAAATTCACACGAAGTTTAGATGCGCGGGTCAAAAATGTCTTTGTCTCCCTCGCCAGCGAATACAAAGTTATTTTGGTCGCTTCTTCGCAGGGTTTGGTAGTGGGAGATATTCAGCCGCTCACGCGCCTTAACGTCACGTGCATTGCGGAGGAAAACGGCGAGCGGCAGGTCGGGAGCTTTGGCGGCGGTGGCCGGGTAGAGTTCGGATTTTTTATCGATGCCAAGGACTACGAGCGTTACGCGCGCGAAGCGGTACGGCAGGCCATTCTGAACTTGAGCGCGCTAGATGCGCCCGCGGGGACGATGGACGTGGTTCTAGGCCCGGGCTGGCCTGGTATTCTTCTCCATGAGGCGATCGGTCACGGGCTCGAGGGTGACTTCAATCGCAAGCAGACTTCCGCTTTCAGTGGCCGAATCGGTCAGCGGGTCGCCTCCGAGCTCTGTACCGTGGTAGACGATGGGACGATTCCTTTCCGGCGCGGATCCATCAATGTCGACGACGAAGGTACTCCGACCCACCGGACGGTTCTCATCGAAAATGGCATTCTCAACGGCTATCTCCAAGATCGTCTCAATGCGTCGCTCATGAGGATGCCTTTAACTGGAAACGGGCGGCGTGAGAGTTACGCCCACATTCCGATGCCGCGTATGACAAATACCTTCATGTTGGCGGGGCAAAGCGAACCGGAAGATATTCTTCGCTCGGTAAAGAAAGGACTTTACGCGGTTTCATTCGGGGGCGGTCAGGTCGATATCACCAATGGCAAATTTGTTTTCTCCGCCAGCGAAGCTTATATGATCGAAGACGGAAAAGTAACCAAGCCGGTCAAGGGAGCCACGTTGATCGGCAACGGACCGGACGTTCTCACTCGGGTTTCTATGGTGGGCTCGGATTTAAAGCTAGATGAGGGCATCGGAACCTGCGGCAAAGACGGTCAATCCGTGCCCGTCGGAGTAGGGCTTCCGACCATCAAGATTGATGGCCTCACCGTGGGCGGCACCAGGGCATGACAAATAGGGTTCAAAACGTTCAAAGTGTTCAAGTGGTTCAAGACGTTCGAACGGCGTGAAATTCTCTTGCCCTTTGAACGGCTTGGACGGTTTGAACTACTTGAACGAGTAGGGAGATTATGGAACGGCTGGAACTCAGTCAGGAACTAGGGCGGGACATCCTTGCCAAGGCAAAGGCTCAGGGCGCTTCCCAGGGCGATGTCGTGATGGTGGAGAGCGACTCGTTTTTTGTTACGGTACGCCTGGGCGAAGTGGAGAAAATCAGTCAGGCTCAGGAAAAACGCCTGGGGCTTCGCTTGTTTTTCGGCTCCAGCTCGGCTTCGGCGTCAACCTCCGATATCTCAAAAAAATCAATTGACCGTTTGGTCGAAGATACCACACGGATGGCCCGTGCCACGGCGCAAGATCCGCACAGTGGGCTGCCGGCGGCAGAGAATCTTGCTCGCGAGATCCCCGAGCTGGATCTATTGGACGCCGATGCTCGATCCATCTCGGTGGAAGAGAAAATCCAGATGGCGCTGGCGGCGGAAAAAACCGCCTTGGAGTATGATCCCCGGATTACCAACTGCGAAG
>JAHKKJ010000571.1 GCA_020027655.1 Deltaproteobacteria bacterium
GAATTATCGGTCGGGCTGGGAGTTTGACTCCACGAAAGCGTAGTGGGCCCGACTGTGCATCCGACGATGGCAATTGGAAGTTCAGGTCTGTTTAGAAGGACCGCCGTTGCGGTAATATTCAAGTTGGCTTGCGCCGGAGCTGTGAATCCCATGAGATTGAGGAGTGGAGTCAAGAAGAGCGGAGAAACCACGGAGCTTTCCGTGTTGGCAGTGTAGGGACTGGTTCCGGCTTTTTCGAGGCCGACTCGCACTCCGTTGGCCGTACCATATGTGGCGACCTGAATGCTCGACCCATCATAGACAATAGGCGTGACATTCGAAGCACCTAATGTGCTGCCGGGCTGCCCCACATAGTCGTTGGTCGATTCATAGGCTTTGACTCGCGCCTCAACCTCGGTTTGACCGCCTAAGAGCCCGCTCGCTGCAGCCAATGCCGCCGCGTCCACTGCGGGTTGAGCCTGGCTTCTTACATAGGTCAGCATCCCCGTGTCCAGACCTATGCCAACCATAACCAGCAGCAAAGTGATTATTAGCGTGACGAAAACTATGACAGATCCGCGGTTGTTCAGACGATTCATCGTCCCTCCAAAATAAGTCAACATTAAGGACACTCGCCAGTGTTTGTAAGCGGCTGCGAATCAAAACGCATCGCCGTGCTCCGAGTTATTGAAATCGCCGTGCTCGTGACTGCGCCCGGAACTACGAGGTTTATCAGCTGATACAAGAAGGAATTGTAAGTACCAGAAACTGTAACCAGCACCCGTCTCATACAAGTGGACGTGCTGCTGCCGTCTAAGTTGGCGCTTACGCTCGAGACGTCGAACCGGCCCGTTGGAAGCCGGTCCGTGGCTTCATTTTCGACCGTTGTTTGATCGAAGGGGTTCATCGAAGCACCTATTCTAGCTGCTTCTCGGGTGGCATTTTGAACCAGATGTGCGGTGAAGAAAGCGATGCCGAAATCTGCCGGAATATACAAAGCTGCAAGTATTAGCGGGGTAAGAAGAGTGAGCTCAACTATACTTTGTCCTTTTGACCTGCGATACAGTTTTTGTTTCATTGTCCTGGCCCTCGCATCGGCAAACTCAAATCGGTCAACATGTAAAAGCATGCTCATATCGCATGGTTGTCGTTCGGCTTATTGTTACGCTATTGGGCGCCGGCAGACCCACGAGTCTTAGGAGTTGATAGAAAAAGAAGTTGTAATCTCCGCTTACCCCAACTGACACGACCTGCATACCCAGAGTCGCATCACACGTAGGAGCGGCGACATTGACGGTAGCATTGGTCAACAAAGCGCTACGAATCCTTTTTGAAACCTGAGTTTGTATGTCTGCAGCGTTGAAGGGGTTAGTCGCTGCGGCAAGGCGTGCTCCCTCCCGAGAGGCATTCTGGACCAGTTGGCCGGTAAAAAAGGCCAGGCCGAAATCCGCAGGTATCCAACTGATGGCAAGCAATAATACAAAAACGAGAGTAAACTCTACGACGGCTTGCCCCTTTGATGTAGCAGGTTTACAAAAGTATTTTTTCATATCATCAACCTAAGTTGCAGGCTTGAAGCGCAATAGGTGTGCCTGAAATGAGGGAAGTTCCGCCCCGTCTTTTCAAGAACTGTCGCGCAAATCCAGGGCGGTTTAACCTGCGGTTCGATTTTCAGATTTAGAGACGGGCAAAACCGCCAGACCGAGTTTAGGCCCGCGGGGCGGATAAATGGCGCGTCTGTAACGCTAGCCAGCGTTGAGGTTATAAACAGCCGATGAACCAATCACTGAACTGCCTTCTTGGCTGTTAGACATCCAACGAACGGGTGTTTTGGCCTTGCTTAGCTGAGAACTTTTTAAGAGTTCTGTTCCAATTTAGGCTGTTTCGCCGATGGCCTTGTTATTGCTTTTTTTGTGGCGCCGCACCTTTGGCTTTCACACAATGAGATTACGCGACCATCCCTGCATGAAACACCGAACCATTACGACCTGGCCACCAGCATTGGTATGGATCGGTGGCACCAGAGATAAAAAGCCAAAAGGTGAAGTGGGGATTCTTCAAGACGTTAGAAGATATAAAGCAAGTGCCAATCGATGCTTTCTAGTCATCGAACACGAGCAAGAGCTCTATGTCGGCTGTATTCACTTAGAGAATCGCTTGCTGTGCGATGAAATATATGAGTTGCTGAGCAACGAAATTGGGCAATCGATCGCAAGTATAGGTGTGATCGACATTGACGCGCTATGGACGTTGACGCGCTATGGTCTAAAGCCTCACTGAATCGCTAAGTTCCGGGACTAGCAGATAACACCGCAAGCGTGTTTTACCCGTAAGGCATACACACCACGCATCGCTCACGTACGATGGCCCTGAAAAGAATGCTCCAATCAGTTTTTGCTCTGTCTAAATCCGAAGCGTCATAACCTTGCCTCGGGTGAGCGATCCGTCAGTGTATTCCTCGATCGTCTGTTTTAACGTCTGAGGTGAGACCGGTTTTAGTAAGTAGGTCGTAATACCCACTTTCGAAGCCTTCTCCCGCCATAGTTCGGCGATCCACGCCGTAAGCGCCACGACGGGAATGTGAGATGTTTTGGGATTCTGTCTAAGTATTGCGGTTGTCTTGACTCCGTCGACATCCGGCAGCTCCATATCCATGAAAACGAGGTCGGGCATCTCCGCTTCGGCCAATGCGATGGCTTCTTGGCTATTCCGTGCCTTTATAGAGTGATGTCCAATTTTTGTTATGAACAGACCGAGGATCTCACTAGAGTCCTTGTTATCTTCCACAATAAGAATTTTCTTTTGACTCATATCGCGCACCCCTCCCCAAATCTCATGCTTAGCTATTAGCGGTCACGCCAGCCTGCTTACTTTTTTCGGCTTCTATCTGGTTCAAGTATTCTGCGATTCCTCGTTCCATATGGCGGCTCTGTTGACGCCGGCGAATGCTAACCCGGATGGCGACCGCAAGCCACGACGCGCCGGCGATGCACGACGCTAAAAACAAATTGAAAACTCCTTCAGCCAACTGGCAACTCCTCCAAGCGGATGGATAGAGCAAGGCTGGTACCGCTGCCAAATAGCGCTTAAAACTTCGCAGACTGCAACAGGCCCGGTGAAAAGTCTTTAACGGTGATCGCCACGGATGCCCCACCTCTATAGGTCAGGTATGGTAACGGGCGAATTAGCCCATTGGTCAGGTGTGAAGATGATTTATTTATAGAAAGTTACCAAAAACAGCGTCATTATCTGTGACCTGTCACCCGCCAACTGTTTTATGATTCGAGAAATCAAAAAAGTCGTTGAGCAAGCGTCGCAGCCGACTGTTTGACCCGCTCAATCAACGCCTCGCGGCCTAATATCGGACTTCGCCGCTCGCCCTTATAATACTCCTCCAAAGATTCCTCGTTACCCGAGAGCACAAACTCATGAAACGCCTTTCTCTCCCCGATCTCTTCCAGAGCCTCAGAGCCAGAGGGATCTGTGATCCTAAAACCTTGGACGCGGTGTGGTACCGACAGTTTTCTGGGGCAAGTTAACTTGCCAGGGGTGGCAAGATTTCTCTTTTAGAAATCTCCCAAGTGCCTTGAACCTGATGGGTGACTGGTGCGGACCAACGTTCCGACACCGACTGATTGAAAACAGGGGCGCGTTACCGAAAGATCACGAACTCGGCGAGAAGAAAAAAGAGAAAGAACAAAGTTCTTTCTACAGGAGAGGTCTTTGCCTCTTGACCTGC
>JAHKKJ010000106.1 GCA_020027655.1 Deltaproteobacteria bacterium
AGCACGATTGCCGGACCACTGGTCCGCTTTCAAGGCATCCCCGTGTCGGATGCGGACACTGTCGTGGTGCCGCCGGGATACAAGGCTGAAGTGCTCATCGCCTGGGGCGACCCCGTGTCAAACGGCCCGGCGTTCGCGCAGGATGCCAGTAACAGCGCCGAGGACCAGGCGCGGCAATGGGGCATGCATAATGATGGCCTTGTGTACTTTCCGATCGACGGGTCGCGGCGCGGCCTGCTGGTACAAAACAACGAGTACACTGACGACGGCTTGCTCTTCACCGACGGCGTCACTAACTGGAATGAAGAAAAAACCAACAAGTCTATGAACGCTCACGGCGTATCGATCATCGAAATCAGAAAGGACTTCAAGGAACGCAAATGGCGCGTGGTGCGCCCGTCGAAGTACGCGCGCCGCATCACGGCCCAGACCCCGATCAAGATCGGCGGTCCTGCCGCCGGTGACGATCGGCTGAAAACCAGCGATGACCCTACGGGCAAGCACGTGCTCGGCACCTTGAACAACTGCGCCATGGGATTTACGCCCTGGGGCACCTATCTTACGTGCGAAGAGAATTTCAACGGCTTCTTCTTCCGGACCACGGCGGCTCCGGACCCACGCACCCCGCTGGAGCTTCGCTACGGCATCTCTCCCTTCGCTTCGGGCTTTCGGTGGCACACCACGCACCCGAGGTTCAACGCCGATATTGAGTCCAACGAACCCAACCGCTTCGGCTGGGTGGTAGAGATCGATCCGTTCAATCCGAAATCGATGCCCGTTAAGCGCACGGCCCTCGGCCGTTTCAAACATGAAGGGGCGTGGGTTCAGGAGGCGAAGGGCGGCAAGATCGTTGTCTATTCGGGCGATGACGAACGGAATGAATACATCTATCGCTATGTCTCGAACCTGCCGTGGCGACTGGCCCGTTGGCGGGGGATCAACCCCCTGGACGACGGAATTCTCTACGTCGCTAGGTTCAACCCCGACGGCACGGGTGATTGGCTGCCGCTCACACCGGCCAATGTTCCGCCGACACCGGCCCACCCGATGGGCTGGTCGCTGAACGATATTCTCATCAATACCCGCGGCGCCGCCGATGCGGTTGGCGCCACGATGATGGATCGTCCTGAGTGGATCGATACCTTCCCGCACGCCCTCACCGCCATCGCCACCCTGACTAACAACAACCGCCGCGGCACTACCCCGGCTTCGTCCAACAACCCCGACGGCAGCACGACTGCTGGTTCGGCGCGACCGCCCGTGGACGCAGCCAATCCGCGCGTCAACAACGTGTACGGGCACATCATAACGTGGAAGTACGACGAGGACTGGACTGAGCCGGACTTCGAGTGGGACATCTTCGCGCTCTGCGGCGACCCCGCTGTCCCCACCCACGGCTCGACGATCAACGGTGACAAGTTCGCTGCCCCCGACGGTATTTACGTGGCGCCAAGCGGCCGGCTTTGGATCGAGACCGACGTGTCGTCCAACACGATCGATGCCGGTGACTATGCCGGTTTCGGCAATAACCAGATGCTTTGCGCCGATCCGGCGACAGGTGAGATTCGCCGTTTCCTGGTTGGGCCAAAAGCGTGCGAGATTACGGGCGTATTCACCACTCCCGACGAGCGCACCATGTTTGTCGGCATCCAGCACCCGGGCGAAACACCCGACCTTCCCAGCGGCACCGACGCGCGCAACGACCCGGCCAATCCTAAGATGTTCAGCAGTTGGCCCGACGGCGACGAGGGCGGACGACCGCGCTCATCCTGCATCGTGATCACGAAAGACGACGGCGGGGAAATCGGCAGCTGATCTCTCAATCGCGAGGCCCAGCGGAGATCTTTTCCCCTCGGAGGCACCCCCGAATCTACACGCGTTGTGACCAGGAGGGAGCACCGCTCAGCGGCCTCCCTCCTGGGGATCCCTGACTCCCGCCCATCCTTTAAGTTTTACGTGCGCGCCTGAAACATCGCTGGCGGGAAACCAGTGCCGGGTACGGTTGCAAACCGCACAGACGGAAAGCATCACGGGAACCTCGATCAGCACGCCGACGACGGTTGCAAGCGCCGCGCCCGAGCCGGGACCAAATAGCGCTATGGCGGTCGCCACGGCCAGCTCGAAAAAATTACTCGCCCCGATCAAAGCGCCGGGCGCAGCGACGGAATAAGAAACTCCAAAGAGCTTCATCAAGCCATACGCAAAGGCGGAGTTGAAGTAGACCTGGATTAGAATCGGGATAGCGATCAGCAGCACATGGAGAAAT
This sequence comes from Deltaproteobacteria bacterium, assembly GCA_020027655.1. Taxonomy (GTDB): domain Bacteria; phylum Desulfobacterota; class Binatia; order UBA9968; family UBA9968; genus DAIRFP01. The sequence continues at coordinate 2,267 of JAHKKJ010000106.1, forward strand.
TTTCCTGTGATGTTGTCCGCCTGGAAGGCAAAGATCAAAACCAAGGTGGTCATTAACGCCGTCATACTGACGGGAGCCATTGCCGGTAGCAGCTCTCGCTCGAACCATGGGCGGCCGCGGCGCGCAATGAACCACAAACGAAGCCCTATCCCCGCAGCAAGAGGAATAACGATGAATATGATGACGGAATAGAGGAGAACGACGAAAGGAACTTCAAGAGAAGAAGCCCCGCTAACCAGGAAACGCACGATGGGCGCGAAAAGCAAAAGCATGATCAAGTCGTTTAAGGACACCTGAACCAAAGTATAGGCGGGATCACCGTCGGTTAAATAACTCCACACAAATACCATCGCAGTACAGGGCGCTGCGGCTAAGATAATCACGCCGGCGATGTACTGATCGGCATCGGCGGGAGAAATCAGTCCCGAAAAGATATGTCGAAAGAAAATCCAGCCGAAGAGTGCCATGGAAAAGGGCTTCACCAGCCAGTTGACGAAGAGCGTCACCATCAAGCCGCCAGATCTCTTACCGACATTCTTCACGGCAGCGAAATCCACTTTCATCATCATCGGAGTGATCATGAGCCAGATCAGAATGGCGATCGGCACGTTGATCTGACTGCCTTCGCCAAACTCCAACCGCCTTAGCCCCTCCGTAACCGCCGGAAGCCATTTGCCCAGAGCCAAGCCTGCTACCATACAAAGAGCGACCCACAAACTGAGATAGCGCTCGAAGGCGTTGATTTTCTTTTCCTGTTGAACCGCCCCGACATTTATTGCGTGTTTCATTGTGTTTTTAGACATTGGTTCAAGTTCCCACAGTGATCAATGCGCCGTGGCGATGTTTGTCGGCTTAGGTGCCTTCCTCAACGCCGCAGGCAGAGTTGGCGAGCAACAAAGCCGTAACAGCCGTCCACGATCGGATTGCATTGCTGGATCATTCACGAGCCACTCGCGCACTGCGCTGAGCATGCCGGCCACATAGCTGTCATTCGGCTGGGTCAGCCGGTAGTGCATCCACTTGCCGTCGCGTCGGGACGCGACGATGCCAGCTCGGCGCAAGTAAGCGAGGTGGCGTGAAATCTTTGGCTGTGTGAGTTTCAAGGCCTCAACCAGAAAACAAACGCAAACCTCATCGTCGCCCATCAGGTTTAGCAGCCTGAGCCGCGTCCGGTCGGCAAGTGCCCGAAAAAGAAGCTCCATTTGGTAACTCTCGGCCTTATTACGCTTCATATGACAACGACCTTAGCACAAACTAACAGATATGTCTTGACATATGTGTTTGCTGAGTTATATTCGCCTAGTCAAATATGAATTGGGGGTCGTTATGGCTAGGGACCAAGGTCGCCGCAAAATACTATTTCTCTGCACCGGTAATTCTGCTCGCAGCATCTTCGGCGAATACTTCATGAACAGAATCGGCAGGAATCGATTCGAAGCCTATAGCGCAGGCAGCCAGCCCGCAGGAACTCTGAATCCTTTCGCGCTACGGGTGTTGCGGGACATGTACAATATCGACGCCAGCCAGGCGCGCAGCAAATCGTGGGATGAGTTCAAGGATCTATCGTTCGATTTCGTTATTACCGTGTGTGACGGCGCCCGGGAGTCCTGCCCGATTTTTCCTGGCCAGCCGATTGTTGCCCATTGGGGGATTCCCGATCCGGCGCTGGCGACGGGAAACGATGAACAAAAGCTGCGTCGTTTCAAGGATGCCGCGTTGCAGATTCATCGCCGGATCGATTTGTTTTGTGCGCTGCCGATCGAAAAGCTCGAGCGCCTTAAGCTCGCCAAGCTGGTGCGAGAAATCGGAGACAACGAAAGGAAGAAGGAGAAAGAAAACCATGGCCGAGCAAATGAAAGTCCACCTGGCACTCAACGTCAGCGGGCTTGAAGAATCGGTAAAGTTCTATCGTGCGATGTTTGGAGTGGCTCCCGTGAAATGGAAGCCGGGATACGCCAAATTCGATATCGCGGAGCCGCCCCTCAATCTGACGTTGAACGAAGGCGAAGTCATCAATCGGGGCGCGCTCAATCACCTTGGCATAGAAGTCCAAGACACCGCCCAGGTATTGGCTGCAAAAAAACGATTCGCTGACGCGGGACTTATGACTGTCGATGAAATGAATGTGGACTGCTGCTTTGCCCTGCAGGACAAGGTATGGATCACAGATCCCGACGGCAATCGCTGGGAAGTCTTCACGGTCAAGATCGCTGACACGAGGCCTGAGCTAAACGCAACGGATAAAGCAAACTCTGCCAAGCCATCAGGGTGCTGTCTGGCCACCACGTGTTAACACATCACGACACTGACCACATTGCGTGACGATTGGTTCTTTAGCCAAATAATCCGGGTGGAGGGCGGGTTTGAAACCCGCCCCTAGTCCTGATTTTGGCGCCTCCGGTTTTCAGGGGGTTAGCCGAAATGATGACTCGGTTGCCTTCACTTAACCTCAACTTCACATTTTCCTCACACGCTTTTAACTCTCGCGTCATAAATTTACTTCAGACGACTATCTCCTCGTTGCTTCTCCAGTGCGGTACCAACCTCATCTCCGCGGGGGCATAAGTTTTGCGCAGAATTAACTTATTTGTCATCACCGATTAACCACGGTCACGTTAGAGTTGCGTCCAAACTCATAAAAGGAGGAAACCATGGAGCGTCTCAATTTAGGATCGGTGATTGAACAAGCGATCTCACGGTTCAGCCAAAATCGCATCGGCGACAAGCCTCCCCTATTTGTAATGATCTCACCCGCCTTAACTCCTATCCCCTGGCACGATCGAAGCCTAAAGGAATTCGTGCGGATGTTTCTCTATGAAGTCCTGCTGACGAATGATCCCGACGCCATCATAGAGGTCACACTTCGGCGAAAAACGGAGCTCAAGGACCTCAATGCCTTTGTCGGCATCCGTCCGTCGTGCTGGGTGCAACTCAGAGTTGCCGGACGGGGCCTGAAAGTCATGGAACATTTGATCGAAGAGTTGTTCGCCGAGGTCGGCTACCGCTGCGAAGAATGGGTAGGTGTTCAGGATTCGGCGGCGCGCCTGGGGATTTTTGGCAACAAAAATAAGCCTGAGCTGAAGATAGTCTTTTGCCTCGAATTAAGCCGCAATATCCTCAAATGTGATGTGCTGCTGCCCGTTTTCGAAAATGTTCCGTTATCTTACCAAGCCGTCGACGAGGCAAAACAGACAGCGCCGCGAACTTAACTCACTGATCACAGCGATGTCATTACGCTCTAACAATCAGCAACTAGATTGCTTCTAAAATTAGTTCATAGGAGGTTTTAATGAAGCGCATTCGGAAACTTGTGGTGCCGACGGACCTTTCTGAAAACTCACGGCGAGGCTTGCTTTACGCCTGCTCTCTGGGAGCGGAAAACAAAGGTGATTTGACTGTCTTGCATGTCGCCAATGAATTTGACGCCTGGGAACTCTATTCCGATGAATTCAGTTTTCTGGAATCCACCGCTAGGCGAGCCTGGCCGACGGATCGTGCACTCGCCGAAGCCAACCTGGAACTCAATCGATTCCTGGAACCACACCTCGAAGCCATGAAAGAGCTATCATGTGTCACCAAAAGAATTGTCTTAGGACCCATCGCTGAGCAAATCGTCACGGTCGCGGCTGAAGAAAGAGCCGACCTGGTTGTGATGTCACCCCGGCGCCACAGGGGGCTCAGGCGCATTCTTACTGGAGGTATCACGGACAGAGTGAGTCGAATGAGCCCCTGTCCAGTCCTATCGGTAACGCCGCCGCTGCCCTCCCGAACATGGAGAGGCGGGCTGCTTCCGGCGTTTTTTGGCTGGCCACGACAAAGGACCGCGACGGTTTGAAACGCCTTCCTTTGAGAAAGAAGTAAACGATATGAACATGACGTTGACGCCTGCAGAACAGTTCCGCGAGGAAACCCGGAAGGAAACAAAAATTCAGCCTTCAGTAATAGACCACATCACCCACGATATTATAAATCACCTCAGCGTCATTAGCCTGTGTTGCTGCGAACTACGGAACTCGGTTGGCGAGAAGCTCGAATCGGATCAACTAAAAGAATTTAAGCGAATCGAAAACGCCGTCCAGAACGCCGCCGATATGATCCAACAGCTTAAGGCAGTTGTACAAGATCACGGCCCTAGGCGTACCGATGGAAGCTTGGAATCCGCCTTGAATCGAGCAGAGGCAGGAGACAACTTTTACGCCGCCTTGTCTCGCTTTCTCTTACGCCGATAAGATCACCATCCAGCACAATCTCTTTTTTTTTCACTTTAGGACACCTCAGCCGCGCACCCCATGTGTTTTTTTCGATCCGAGCCTTTGCCGTTCCAAGATTCCAAAAACTACCAAAACTTGACCAAGATTTAATCAAATTGTAACAAGCGGTTTCCTCGTCTTTATGATATGGAATGAAGCTTAATGGCTGAACATTTCGCGGTCGTGGACGTTGGCAGTAACGCCATGCGGTTTCAAGTGGCATCGGTAATGGACCGCGGGCGACACTACCGAATCGTCCATCAGGATCGCAAACCGGTTCGCCTAGGCCATCGGGTTTTTCAGACCGGCAAGCTCGATCCAAAGGTCACCGAGTCGGCGCTCAAGGCCCTAGCAGAATTCAAATCCATCGCGGATCGCTATGGGGTAGCGGCGATGCACTCCGTCGCGACGGCTGCCCTGCGCGAGGCGACCGATGCCCGGTCATTCCTCGCGCGCTGCAAGAAAATTGGCATGCCTCTAGAAGTTCTATCCGAAGAGGAGGAGGCCCGACTCATTAGCCTCGGAATCATCAGCGGTCTGCGGTTCCACCTCCCCTTGGGTCTATTCCTGGACATTGGCGGCGGCAGCTTAGAAATGGCTGTCGCAAATTCGACTAATAATTACTGCCTCTTTAGCCTCCCCTTGGGTGCCGTGCGGTTGACGGAGAAATTCTTTACCTCCGACCCGCCGCGCAACAAAGAACTCAAGAGTATGAGCTGTTTTGTCGAGAGCGAACTGAAGAGAGTAGTCAGACGAATCAGAAAAGAAAAATTCACCATGGTTTTCGGCAGCGCCGGAACCATAACTACGTTAGCAGATACCGATACCCGTCTCACCGGGGAAACCAAGGTCGGATCGCTTACCGTACTCCGCCGACCGCGGCTAAAGGCATTGCTTGACGTATTAAAAGCGGAACCCGTTGCACGACGGGCTTCTTTAATCAGCGGCGATCCCAAGCGAGCTGACATTATCGTGGCCGGAGGACTGGTCCTGCTGCAGGTCATGACTCAGCTGGAGCTCGACTATATTTTCGTTTCTCAACGCGGGTTGCGCGACGGTTTGATGATCGATCTTCTCCACAAACACTACGCCCGCGCCGCTCCCGGCCAACAGGATGCGGAACACACCGAGTCGCTGGAGCAAATCGGCCAGAAATACAATTTCGACGCGCCCCACGGGCGCCAGGTTGCCCAGCTTGCGCTGAGCATTTTCTACCAGCTCCAAAAACTCCACCAACTCGATGAAAAACATGCCGGCATCCTGCGCGCCGCGGCGATGTTACATGACATCGGCGCATTCATCGCCTTGCCCAAGCACCACAAGCACTCTTATTATTTGATCAAGAGCTCAAGGCCCAGCTCATTCAATAAAGAGGACGTCGATTTAATCGCCAACGTGGCTCGCTACCACCGCAAAGCCCACCCGAGCCCGAAGCATCTCGGCTTCAGCCAACTCTCTCCCAGCAATCAAGATGTCGTGCGCAAGCTCAGCGCCATTCTGCGGGTGGCGGATGCACTCGATTACAAGCGCGAACAAAGCATTCGAGAAGTGAAGTGCGCGCTGTCGGCGCCCAAGAGCCTGTGCATCGAAGGCATCGCATCCGCAAAATTGAAAGGAGAAATCGAGCGCGCGTTGGAAAAAGGAGTGTTGATGGAAGAAGTTTTCAATGTTAAGTTGTCGATTCGTCAGGCCAAGGGAATCCGTTCAAACCAAATGAAAGGAAGTCAGCATGCGGCGAACCAAACTTGAAAAAAGCATTCTCTTTCTAGACGAGGACAACGCTGGCCTAAGCGTGATGGCCGAGTCTATGGCGAAGCATAGGAGCCTGCCTAAAATACGCATCTTCAGTGCCGGCATCAGGCCTGGCCAAATACCTCCGGAGGTACGCCGGGTATTGCAGGAGATTGGCGTCGAACAGTCAGCGAGCATGACCAAAAGCATGGATCAGATTCCCACCAACGATATCGATCTGGTAGTTTCCTTTGGAGACGCGCATGAACAGTGCCGTTCTTTGCCCAGCAAAGCCAAGGTGGAAAAGTGGTCGATTCCCAACCCGATGCGGACTGCGGGCGAGAGTTCCGCCGTTCTATCGGAGTATCGCCGAGGCAGAGACGAAATCGACAAAAGGGTCGCAGCCCTGTTCCTGGACCACTGGCGCCATTTGGTGTAGGAGTCGATAGAGCCTTGCGTAAACGGTTGTACGCCAATGAATCTTTATTTGATGCGCCATGGAATCGCCGTCGCCGCGGATCAACCTGGGATAGAGTCTGACAGTGGGCGACCGCTTACTGCGAAAGGCACCAAACGAATGCGGCGAGCGGCGCGGGGATTACGACGCTTGGGAGTATCCTTCGATACGGTACTCACCAGCCCCTTCGTTCGAGCGCGTCAAACCGCGGAGATTGTCGCCGAATCTCTTGGCTTGGAAGACCGGATCGAGGATCTCTCCGAACTCACTCCCGAAAGCTCTGTCGACCATCTTATCTCCGGTCTCATCCGTTTTCAGGATAGGGAACATGTACTCCTCGTCGGCCACAATCCCCTCCTTGGTTATGCATCTTCTTTTTTGATCGCTGGTAAGAAAGAGATAAGGCTCGAAATCGAGCTCAAAAAAGGCGGACTCTGCTGCATCGAAATCGACGGCTTGCCGCCCGGCACTCCGGGCACCCTCCATTGGTTCTTGACTCCAAAACAACTGCGCCAGCTGGGCGATTGAATGAATGAGCGGATCATGAGCGCAATCGACTCCGATATTGAATCCGACTCGAGCCACAAAAGGCTTCTCGCCGTTACTCAGCGGCGCCTTGAGAAATTTGTCTCCTTGTTCGCGAAGGTGCTCGTCAGCGACCATCCGGATACCATTCACGATACTCGCGTTTGGAGCCGGCGCCTTCAAGAAGCCCTCCGAGTCTTTTTCTCCAAACCGCGAATCAGCAAAAGTCGCAAGCTAGTTCGCACGCTGCGGCAGGTCCGTCGAATTCTGAGCGACTGCAGAAACATCGATGTGACTCTCGCCTTGATCGAGGACAAATTCAATTCGGCAACCGCTTCCACACTTCATAAATCATGGGAGCTAATAAGAAATTATTTGCTCGAAAAGCGGACTCGTCAAGCCGCACGGGCGGGTGAGGAACTGACCCGGCACGACATCACGCAGTTTGTGACCCGGACACGGAGCCTGCTTCAGGTAAATGGGGTACAGAAAGAACCGGAGGCGCTGCTGGAGCAAAGCGTCGAAGAGGCGCTTGCCGTTTGGAATGAGGCTCTTAGAGACGCCCACGAGAATCCGCAAGTCGATCATATCCACGCGCTCCGTATTGCCGGAAAGCGTTTACGTTATCGGGCGGAGCTGCTCGCGGAGTTGGGTCATCCCTCTTTCAAGCCAAGGATCAAAGCCTTAAAGCTGCTGCAAGATGAGCTGGGCAACTGGCATGACCGCCATGTCTTGCTGCAGTTTATCGCGGAGTTTATCGGCAGGCCCGATTTCCTCGTCGACCATCCGGAGACCGCGCGTGCTTTGCTTGCCGAAATGGAACGAGAGCGACAAACAAACGACATGGCGGTAAGCTCCATACTAAAGAGCGCCGAGAAAACGCGGGATGCGTGGGGCAGGTCAAAATCGGGCGTCGTACAGGAATAACCTAGTGTAGTGCCTCTTAAATGAAGGCACTTATTGTTCGACATAACATGGGGTGAAATCTCGATCAGGGGACTGGACTCCCGCCAAGGCGCAAAGCACGCCAAGTTCGGAGGGAAGAGATGAATTATCTTGGGAAAATTGTTCATTTTTATTCTCCAACCTTTGCGGCCTTAGCGTCTTTGCGGGAGATATTCCGAGTTTCTTGTGGCTCTGCCGCGTTAGAACCTTCGCGGTGGTTATATACCGGATAAAGTACCAACAGCGTGAGACACTACACTAGCAGGAATTCAAGAATGACGGCCGTTTTTGGCCACCGTTCGCTCGACACGGGAACGCAGATCCTCAAATACCTCCTCGATGGTCCCGGAAGCATCAACGACCTGAAAGCCGTAGCTCTCTACCATCTTGTCAAACTCCGCCAACAGCCATTTCTGGTAGCTAACGAAGCTTTCGTACATGTCCTCTCCCATGTGCAGGTCCATCCCCGATTCCCAATAGTCGAAACCCGTGCTCTGCAGCACGCGGGTGACTAGGTCGTCGATCTTGACTCTCAGATAAAAAATCGCATCCGGCTTCAGAGCAAATCCATAAACCTCGCGAAGCCATTCCGGGTCGGCGCCACGAACCACAGCCCGAGCCATGAGCGAGTAGATATAGCGGTCGGTGAGAACAATGAAGCCCGCGCGCAGCGCCGGAATGATTTCGTTCTCCAACCGGTCGGCGAAATCCGTGGCGTAAAAGAGGCTCATGGTGATGCCGCCCAGGGTATGCCCTTTCTTGGCTTGCTTCAGCCGCTTACCGGCCAAGGCCGAGCGCGTCATCCCGGTATCCAACACGGCGTGACCGTTGTTTTCCAACCATTGTTTCAGCAGACCGATATGCGTGGAACGACCCACGCCATCGGTCCCTTCCAGAACAATGAGTCTTCCCTTTAGCTCTTCCAGATCTATATCTGGGAGGGCTTCGCCAAAGAAGCCAAATCGAGCCATCGCCTAATCCTGGTTTTTTTTGTGCCGGTCAAAGCCTCGGTGACGATCCTGCGCACCTCAGCCTGTTGCTCCTCAATGGAGCGGGTGGCGTCAATCACCACCAAACCAAACTCATCTACCATCTTCTCGTATTCCTCGATGATCCGCCCTTGGAAAACGCGGAAACTCTCTTCAAGATCATCGCTCAACCCGAGGTCCATCCCTGCTTCATAATATTTGATCGCGTCTCTACCGCCAAGAATCCTTTTCATCGCGACATCCAACGGGGTGCGAAAATAGAATGCAATAGTCGGCTTCACCGCAAAAGCGTAGAGATCCCGAACCCACTTGGGGCTTACACCTCTCACAACATCACGGCCAAAGGCGGTGTAGATATAGCGATCGGCTAAAACCACGGCACCCGCCTTGAGGGGAGGAATAATATGATGTTCGGTGCGGTCGGCAAAGTCAGTGGCGTGAATCAGGCTAAAAGTCATCGAGGTAAGCATCTTTTTTTTCTTACCCCGCTTTGTGACATCTTGCACCAGGGGCGACGAATTCCACTCGCTGAAGTAAACCACGTAACCCTCGGATTCGAGCCACTTGTTCAACAGCATTAACTGCGTGCTCTTACCCGATCCGTCGATGCCCTCAACGACAAACAGTCGTCCTGGGAAACGGTGCTTACCGTACATTTTCATGCCGCCAGCCATTGGTTCCTCAGTTAATCCAAACCAAACCTATCAAAGACCAGGATGCTAGATCTAGCACAAATCGACGCTCGTAAGTTAAATTTTTGTTACAGCAAGGTTAAGCCACTGTTTTTGATCCTGCTTTTTAACCGTTTCTTAATCTCGGCTTCACAAAGCGTTCAAGTTCGAGATTCATCTTGACGCCCAATAAGAATGTAAAACTCTACCCAAATAAAGATGAAATCGCGTTGTAGAAGTCCCTGTCGTGCTTCACGAAACCTTAAGCGGTTCGTAACAGGCTTGTAACATTGCATAGCTAACAATCAAAAAAAAGGAGAAAAAATCATGCTGCAGCCAAAGTATAAGGCCGTTTTGTTAGTGGGCGTGCTAATGGGGGTCTTGGGGATCATTCCGAGAAGCGCCAGGGCGCAGGTCGTTCAAATCGACGGTTCAAGTACGGTGTTCCCCGTAACTGAGGCGGTGGCCGAGGAATTCCAAAAAGCTAAAAAGGGCAAGGTAAAAGTCACCGTGGGTATTGCAGGGACCGGCGGCGGTTTTAAGAAGTTTTGCCGTGGCGAGATCGACATCAGCGACGCTTCCCGGCCGATCCTCAAACAAGAGATTGAAGCCTGCAAGGCCTCGGGCATCGAATTCTTCGAACTTCCCATCGCTTACGATGCTCTCACGGTTATCGTCAACCCTAAGAATGAATGGGTAACAACACTAACCGTTGCCGATTTAAAGAAGATGTGGGAGCCATCGGCGCAAGGCAAAGTAACAAACTGGAATCAAGTCCGCTCTGAATGGCCCAATGCGCCCCTGAAGCTCTTTGGTCCAGGCGCTGACTCCGGAACTTTCGACTACTTTACCGAAGCGATCGTCGGCAAGGCCAAATCCAGCCGTGGGGACTTCACCGCCAGCGAAGATGACAACGTGCTGGTACAGGGAGTGGCCAACGACCGTAATGCGTTAGGCTATTTCGGTTTTGCTTACTACGTGGAAAATCAAAAGAAGCTAAAAGGCGTGTCCATCGATGGAGGTAAAGGGCCGGTCGCTCCTTCAGCCAAAACCGTTGAGGATGGAACCTACCAACCGCTGTCCCGCCCGATCTTCATCTATGTAAGCAAAAAGGCAATGGATAAACCGGAAGTCAGAGAGTTCGTCGAATTTTATCTCAAGAACGCGCCGACCCTGGTAAAGCAGGTAAAATATGTTGCGCTGCCCCAAAGCGCCTACACCATGAACGCTGAGCACCTGAAAAAAGGCAAGATCGGCACCGTGTTCGGCGGCGAGGCCCAAGTGGGTGTTAAGATCGAAGACCTGCTGAAACGGGAAGCTAAGTTCTAACGGCACTCCTACGGCGGGGGTGCCTCCCTGGCACCCCGCCGCCTTGCTTCACACTTGCCGAGCTAAGGATCAAACTGTGGAAACAAATCATGCGGGAACCGGCTACCTCAGAACGGGAAGCCAGGTCCAGTCGCTTGCAACGAATGCAACATTGCAGAAAGTACGGGAGCGAATCATCGAATTGGCGATGTTTCTTTGCGCGCTGTCATCCATTGCCATTACATTGGGAATCGTCGGGATCCTCCTTTTCGAGTCTTGGAACTTTTTCAAACAGGTGTCGCTATTCGATTTTCTGACCGACACGCAGTGGACGGTATTATTCGAGAATCCCCGGTACGGTATCATGCCATTGGTCACGGGCACGGTTGTAACGTCAGCTGTAGCCCTCTTTGTCGCCTTGCCCCTCGGGACGACCATCGCGATTTATCTCAGCGAATATGCGAACAATCGCGTTAGAGAAATTCTTAAACCCATTCTGGAACTATTAAGTGCGGTTCCAACTGTCGTCTTTGGCTACTTTGCCCTATTATTTGTCACGCCGCTGCTGCAACAGGTTCTGCCCGACCTGCCTGGTTTCAACATGCTGAGCGCCGGGATCGTCATCGGCATTATGATTATTCCCTACGTTAGCTCTTTGAGTGAAGATGCAATGAAGGCGGTTCCTATCACTATAAGAGAGGGATCTTACGCCATGGGCGCAACCCGCTTCCAGACGGCTGTCCGAGTCCTTTTTCCCGCTGCATTTTCCGGCATCGCTTCGGCCTATGTTTTGGGTTTTTCCAGAGCCGTAGGCGAAACGATGGTTGTGGCCATCGCCGCCGGCCAGCAACCCAATCTGACTTTAAACCCGATGGAAGGAGCCGCGACGATCACAGCCTACATTGTCCAAGTGAGCTTAGGAGACCTTCCCCACGGCAGCATCGCTTATGAGAGCATATTCGCCGCCGGCCTGACCTTGATGTGTATGACACTGCTATTCAATATCGGCGGCTATCTGCTCCGCAAGCGTTTCCGGGAGATCTATTAAAATGAACGACGTAGAAAATAAGGTCGCTCGCAATAAGAGATTCGACGGACTATTCGCGATCATCGGCCTACTCGCGACGTTGGTCGGCATGATCACGCTTGCCGCATTGATTCTGGATCTCGCAACAGCCGGGCTTTCCCGTCTTTCGCCACACTTTTTTACTTCTTTCCCGTCCCGTTTTCCTGCTCAGGCCGGCATCCTGTCCGCCTGGGTGGGAACCTGTTTAATCATGCTCGTCACGGCCGCCACGGCGGTGCCCATGGGAGTCGCGGCGGGCGTCTATCTCGAAGAATATGCGCCCAAGAACTGGCTAACTGCGTTAATCGAGATCAACATTGCCAACTTAGCCGGGGTGCCGTCCATAGTTTATGGGCTGATGGCCCTAGGATTGTTTGTCTACCAGCTTAAGCTGGGACAAAGCGTACTCTCCGCCGGACTCACTCTTGCCTTGCTGATTTTGCCTATCGTCATCGTGGC
>JAHKKJ010000572.1 GCA_020027655.1 Deltaproteobacteria bacterium
GCGAAGGCATCAAAGATCCTGCGTTTTCCGAAAAGATGGCGATGGCTGATGGGCTCGTCATTGTAACCCCGGAGTACAACCACAGTTTCCCGGGACTGCTGAAACACGTCCTGGACAGTTGCCTGAAAGAATACATCCACAAACCTGCCGGCATCGTCGGAGTTTCAGCCGGCCCATTCGGCGGTGTCAGGGTGATTCAGGATTTCTTGCCGGTCATCCGTGAATTGGGCTTGGTGAATATTTTCTGGGACGTCAATTTCGGCAACGTGGGCAAAGTTTTCGACGAATCCGGCAACCTGCTTGACCAAGCGTTCGTCGGACGCGCTGACAAATTCTTAAACGAACTTATTTGGATGTCGAAAACCTTGCGCCACGGCCGGGAAAACATTGCCATAGGAGGCTAGTGTGAAAAGTTTGTGCATCGTTCGGGCGAAAAAATCTCCCCTACCCCTCTTTTCCAAAGAGGGGTTAGATTCCCCCTTTGAAAAAAGGGGACCAAGGGGAACTTAACGAACTTTCGTTCCAGGATGCTCATTAGTGAGGAGGACAAGATGTCAAAGCACAAAAACAAAATGATTTGCCCGAAATGCGGCGATGAAATGAACCATCACGCCGACAAGCTGGTTTATCCGGTGTCGGCGCAAGAAGCCGAAAGAATGGACCTCACACTGGGCGGCGTCATCGATGAAACTCACTGTTGTCCGGGCTGCGGTGCTGTGGCGTCGCGCAGGGCAGAGTGAGATTTTAGTCTGCTCAGCCCACGTTCTGAGGAATGGTGATGAAATATTTTCAATATCTGTTTGGGCTTTTCGTAGCGCTGATTGCGATTTTGACTGCTCGAGCAGTCTATGCCCAGCAAGAAGCGCTGATCAAGATTGACGTCATCCGGTTAGATTCTCGTTTCGATAAGCTGGTGCCGTCAAACGTGAAGATTGAGAAAATCGCCGGTGGCCATTAAGTGGGTCGAAGGACCGGTCTGGAATCGCAGGGAAAGTTTTCTGCTCTTCTCCGACATACCCAACAATTCAATTTACAAATGGCAGGAAAGCAATGGCGAGAGTTTGTTTTTGAAACCAAGCGGCAAAAAGCACCCAACACGGGCAAGGCCGAAAAAGGCGTGGTTCGAAAGATCAGTGATGGCAAAACCTATTCAAAGCCTTCCGATGTAATGCGCGTCACCATTAAGCCGATGCAGTAAACTCTGCAACTCTCCTTTAAAACCACATCGCTCGGGCTGCTTTCGCCGAGATCGCAGCCCGACCGAGTTTTCATCTGCCCTGAGAGCCAAAGTCGCCCCGCGAAGTTCCCAAACCAAAGCAGAACTACCCACCGAGTGTCTTGAGCATCGTGCCGGCGTCGCTGACTTCAAACTTGCCAGGCGCTTCGACGTTGACCGCTTTCACCACGCCATCGTCCACCAGCAAGGAGAAGCGCTGCGCGCGCATGCCCATGCCACGGGCAGTAAGATCATTCTCCAGCCCCAGCTTCTTCACATAATCGGCGCTGCCGTCGGCCATCATGCGTACCTTGCCACCGGCCTTTTGATCCCTTCCCCAAGCTCCCATGACAAACGCATCGTTAACCGAGATACACCAGACTTCATCCACGCCTTTGGCCTTGAGCGCATCGAAATTGCCCACATAACTCGGCACATGCTTGGCAGAGCAGGTTGGAGTAAAAGCCCCCGGTAGGCCGAAGATCGCGATTTTTTTGCCTTTGACCATGTCTTCGACCTTGAAAGTATTCGGACCGACGGTGCAACCTTCCTTTTCCACTTCGATAAACTCATTCAGCGTGCCGTTAGGCAGACGATCACCGACTTTGATAGCCATAATATCCTCCGAATTGGTTTGATTGCGCAAAGCTATCGCCCGCTTGGGAGACTGTCAAGCCGATTGCCGACCGTTTTGCTCTACACGTGGCGTGTTAGAATATCAGTCATGAACTTTTCCGACTTTGCCTCCCTCTGCTACGAGCTCGAGAAAACGCCGAGCCGGCTTGCGAAGATTGCGTCGGCGGCCGCATATCTCAAGCGGTTTAAGCCCGATGAGATCTGTTACGGCGTTGCGTTTTTGTCAGGGCGACCGTTCCCCATTTCCGATCCTCGCACACTCGACATCGGGCCGAGCGCTCTTATCGAAGCATCGAAAATTCCTGAAGGCGGCAACTCATCCTCGACTCCGCTGACCCTCAAAGATATCGCAGACAGTTTCGGCAAAATCGCCGAAGCCAGCGGCAAAGGCTCCCGTCTGGGAAAGTACAACCTGCTTAAGGAACTCGTCGAGCGGGCGGACAGTCCTGAACGGCCGATACTACTGCGCCTGCTTCACAACGAGCTGCGCATCGGGCTCCACGACGGCCTGATTCAGGAAGCAATTGCTCGCGCCTCCGGCTCCGATCTGAAAGCCGTGCGCAGGGCGGCGCTTTTCCTTTCGGACCTCGCCGAAGTGGCCGCTATTGCGCTCACGGCGGGAATGACCGGCCTTCAGCAGGTCGACATCAAACTTTTCGTTCCGCTGCTCCCGATGCTCTCCGAGCTTTCTCAAGATTTCAACGAAATCTTCACGGCTCACGGAGGAAACACAGCGCTTGAGTTCAAGTACGACGGGGCGAGGGTTCAGATTCATAAAGAAGGAGATCGGGTGCGCATCTGGAGCCGGCGCCTTTCCGAAGTAACTTCGAGCTTGCCGGAAATCGTGGAGATTGCGCGCCGGGATCTTCAAGGGGATTCTTTCATTCTCGACGCGGAGGTCGTGGCCGTTGGCAAAGACGGCCGGCCGTTTCCTTTCCAGGAGCTCATGCGCCGCTTTAGACGCATTCATGAAGTCGAAACCGCGGCGAACGAGATTCCCCTCGTTCTCCATTTGTTTGATTGTCTTTTCTTGAACGGCACATCACTCATAGACGAGACGTATACGCAACGCTGGGCGAAGCTCGAAGCGATCACCGGAGGGAAGTATCTCGCCCTGAGGAAGATCACGGGAGATAAAGGCGCGGCGGAAGTTTTTCTGCAAGAAGCGCTGGCCGCAGGGCACGAAGGCTTGATGGCCAAGGCCTTAGATAGCCCCTACATGCCCGGCAACCGAGGCAAGCTCTGGTTCAAGATAAAGCCGGCGGAAACCGTCGATTGCGTAATCGTGTCCGCTGATCGCGGTTCGGGACGAAGACGCGGCTGGCTTTCCAACTATCATTTGGCGGTTGCCGACGGCTCGGGCGGCTTCGCTCCGGTGGGCAAGACCTTCAAAGGCCTGACCGACAAAGAGTTCACCGAGATGACGACCAGGCTTAGAGAGCTAGAACTAACCGACGATGCCTATACGGTGACTGTTAGACCAGAGGTCGTCGTCGAAGTCGCCTACAACGAAATACAGCGAAGCCCGCAATACAGCTCGGGCTTCGCCCTGCGCTTTGCGCGCATCACCAGAATCCGCGACGATAAAAGTCCCGAACAAGTAACCACGCTGGCAAACCTTCGTTCCCTTTACGAACGGCAATTCGTGTCCAAAAGCCGGAGAGAGAGCTAGCAGGCTGCTGAAAAAGCCTCACAGGCTCTGTTGTGCTCAATCGCCTCGCTCCGACCACTGGAAACTGTTCAACGCACTAACGAGAATTCCAACGAGCCTCATGTGCTCCGTAAATGCCCACTTAACGCCAGGCATCCGGTGGGAAGCGGCAGCGGAGCGGACGCTGGACGCCGTCGCCTG
>JAHKKJ010000573.1 GCA_020027655.1 Deltaproteobacteria bacterium
ACGTCATTCCAGCATGGACTGCTGGAATCCAGGTCAACATGGACGTTTTCGGACGCATCCTCGCAAGCCTGGATGCCGGCAATCCATGCCGGCATGACGAAGCTCTGCACTTTCATGTTCTGTGGGCGAGCGTAAGGTCATGACCCACTTCGTGGTAAAGTCATTCCATGACGGTACAAATCCGAAAGGCTAGCGCCCAAGACGCTCAGTCGCTGGCGGAACTACTGAAAGACATAGGCTGGTTTGAATCCTTCAAGAGCGAGCCGATCGAAGCGGCGAGCCAGCGGGTGAGACTCCACATCGAGCAATGTCTTGCAGATAACAGTCACTCAATTTTTGTCGCTGAGGCACGGGACGGTGCGATTGTCGGTTATGGTTCCGTGCACTGGCTACCTTATCTTTTTCTGCAAGGACCGGAGGGTTTGGTCTCCGAACTGTTTGTCCGTGAATCTGCGCGCGGCCAGGGCGTGGGACGAGAGCTGCTTCGGAACATTGAAACGGAGGCACGGGTGCGCGGCTGTGCGCGCCTCTCCCTGATCAACTTGCGCAATCGCGAGTCCTATATGCGCCAGTTCTACGTCAAAGCCGGTTGGGAAGAACGTCGCGAGGCGGCCAACTTTATTTATCGGATTAGCTGACTTTCGGTGAATGGGCCGAGCGGCGAACGCTTATCGGCAAAGCGTTAACGTATATTTGGTTTGGCTGCTTACTGACTGTCCAGCTCCCGCGCCAAAAAATTCGCCGTAAGGCCCCAGGCCGATTCGGCTAGGACAGGGACATAGCAGTCGCCATCGGCCATTGCGAATCCGTGGCCGGCGCGGTGGAAGAAGTGCCAATCCAGCGGTTGGCCGTTAGCTTGCAAACTCGTCATTAACTGTTGCTGCACCGGTATACTGGCTACGTGATCCTGTGCGCCAAAAAATATTTGCGATGGGCATTTGAAATCCTTGACCGCGTCATTTGGGTGGCGTGGTCTCAACTGACTCGGTCCTTCCTCGCGGACTGATGGATAATAGCCGACGAAGGCCCGCACACTGGGAGTCGCGGCGACGAAATGAATGCCGATGCGTCCGCCCATGCAGTAGCCGACCACGGCGCAGTGCTTGCCGTCGACTTCGTTTCTCCCTGTCAGATAGCGCCAGGCTCCATTGATAATCTCCACGAACTGTCCGTCGGTGGTTTTCTTTTGCGCTTCGTGCACACCGTCAGATTCACCGAGCATCTTATAGAGATCAGGTACGATTGTTGTGTAACCGAGCTTGGCGAAGTTACAGACGTTGATCTTCATATTTCCTGTAACCCCGAAGTGGTGATGCACGATCAGCACGCCGGGGCCGGGTTCTTTACGGTCCGGGTGCGCTATATAGCCGGGGATGCCATCTTTCTCGGGCGAAAGGTCACGGTTAATGATCTTCATTGTTTCAGTCCTCCTAGCAGTGTCTCGATATCACGTTGGATAAAACCATGACAAGTCATGTCCGATAAGCTCAGCGGACAGTCAGAGATTTGCTGCCGGAGGCCGCGGGTAAAAAGCTCTTGAAGCCGTAGTCGAGGAGATTCTTGGCGTCTTGCCACACATGCTTCTCTTGGCTGCCCAATATCACGGCGATCAAGGTTTTTTCGTCCCGCTGTGCTGCCGCCACCAGGCAGTGACCCGCCTCCCTGGCACTTCCTGTTTTGACCCCAATGGCGCCGTCATAGCTTTTTAGCAGTTCGTTTGAGTTATCCAGCACACCCTCCCATTTCGAGCTTTTCCAGGGATAGCTCTTGGTCGCGACGATCCTCCGAAACTCCGGGTTCGCCAGCGCGGCCTTCGTGATCATCGCGAGGTCGCGGGCCGTGGTTACCTGTCCGCGTTGGGGCAGGCCGGTGGGATTGAGAAAGTGAGAATGGAGTGCTCCGAGAGAGCGGGCCTTTTGGTTCATTAATTGAACGAACTTCGGAGTTGATCCGCCGACATGGGACGCCAGAGCCAAGGCGGCGTCATTGCTGGATTGAAGGAGTAAGGCATAAAGCAGATCCTGAACGGCCAGTCGCTCGCCAACCTGAAGCGCAACAGCGGAACTTTTTTTCGTGGTTGCTGCGATCGGTACGATGACAATTTCATTCAGCGGCACACGATCGAGGGTGACGGAAGCGCTCAAGATCTTCGCCGTACTAGCCGGCGGTCTCAGTAGGTCTTTGTTTTTTGCCCATAATATTTTTTCCGTTCGCATTTCCATCAGCACAGCGGCCTTCGCTACCATATGCCATTCAGCGCCAATGGCCGGATGCGGAAGAAAGCATAGGCTAAAAACCGGCAATAATACACGAATGACGCTGCCACAGAGGAAACTCTCTTTAAGAAAATTGTCTTTAGGGCTCAATGTGCCGTCCGTCTTCAAAAAAGTGAATTTGATTGGGAGTTACCTTGAATCCGAGAGTTTCTCCTTGATGTAACGCAACCTCTCTTCCAGCTCTAGCGACCAAATCCAAGTCGGCGCATTTTAGATGAACAAACCGGTCCGAGCCAAGATCTTCGACCAACTCCACCTCGCCGTTTAACCAGCCCTGCTGATCGCTGGTCGGGTGCAGATCTTCGGCGCGGATGCCCAGGGTCAGTACGTGGCCCGCGAGTCTTGGGAGAGGCCTTTCGAACACGGCCGAAAGATCCAACCTCAGTCCTTTGCTTTGAAAGAACTTGCCGTTTTCATCCATCCGGCCTTCCAAAAGATTCATCTGCGGGCTGCCGACGAAACGGGCGACCGAAATATTGGCAGGTTTGTGATAAATCTCCGACGCGGAGCCGATTTGCTGAATGGTACCCTGATGCAAGACAATGATTTTGTCGCCCAGGGTCAAAGCCTCCGCCTGGTCGTGGGTCACGTAGACAATCGTGGCACCCAGCCGGCGGTGCAAGCGAGCCAGCTCCAGGCGCATGGTGGCGCGGAGCGCCGCGTCGAGATTCGACAGCGGCTCGTCGAAAAGGAAGATCTTCGGCTGCCTCACGATGGCGCGTCCCAGTGCCACTCTTTGTCTCTGACCGCCGCTTAACTCTTGCGGCCGTCGCCCGAGCAGGGCGTCGATTTCGAGCAGCCGCGCGGCATCTCTTACCTTGGATTCGATTTCCACTGTGCTTGCGCCGCGCAGTCGCAAAGAGAAGGCGAGATTTTCAAACACGGTCATGTGGGGATAGAGGGCGTAGCTCTGAAACACGAAGGCGATGTCACGATCCCGCGGGGCGAGGTGATCCACCGGCCTGCCGTCGATAACAATGCTACCGCCGGTAGGTTGTTCGAGCCCCGCGATTAGCCGGAGAACCGTCGATTTGCCGCAGCCTGAGGGGCCCAAGAGTATGCAAAACTCGCCGTCGGCGACCTCGAAGGAAACGCTATTTAGGATTTGGTTCGCGCCGAACTGCTTCGATAGCCGGCGCACGGCAAGAGAAGCGATAAATCTTCCTCCTACGTTGGGCTCTTGTCTCTCTCTAGTTACACCTAATCAGACCCCCGGTTTCAACTCCGGTGGTATATCAGGTTCTGAAAACAAACGTGTTGTCATTCCGGCCAAGCTGGCGACAGCTAGCGAGAGCCGGAATCGACCCCCTCTTTATCTCCCCCCTTAGAGGCTGTGTCGCAATCGAGTTCATTGGTTCGACAGGCGACCACGAACGATTGCCATCAAGGTGCTCTGAAAATCCCCCTTTAATCCCCCTTTTGAAA
>JAHKKJ010000574.1 GCA_020027655.1 Deltaproteobacteria bacterium
GCCGATACATGCTTGCCCAAGTCTAAGCTCCTTGATGCGCTCGGCCATGGGCTCCCCCCAGGATCGCCGCGAGGCGCGGACGTCGGTTACCCAGTCCTGGGCGATGCTCCACCATTCCACCTCGTTACCGCCTCGAACAAAGGCGGTCACTTCGCCGGACTCCGGAAAGACCACAGCAACCTCGGTTTGGTGGCCGCCGATATGCGTGAGATAACGAATATCGGCTTGAAATTGATCCCAGTGGCTTTGGTTGGGAAAGCCGATAATAGCGTCAAGTTGCTGTTGACGCATGAGTTCACGCACTCGGCCCCAGCGGCGTGTTCGTTCATCACGGCTGAACTGAGGCAGGCCAAAGCCTCTTTCACCGCTGTTTATCATCGATCTCTGGCTCCTTTCCATCGCATTGTCCTTAGCTTATATGAGCTTCATCGGTCCGGTTCAAGAATAGGGCTGGAATTGCGAAGTTCCAGGTGCTAGACTCCGGCCGTGTTAATCGGCGTTCAAACTTCACGCTTGATCTCCGGCCAGCTCCCGCAATAATTTCCCTTTCTAAGGGAAAACCCTATGCAGTATCTAGCGATCTGCGAAGACGATTTGTTATTTCACCTGATGCGCAACGTTGCATCCAAGCAGGCGGAGGTTTTGTTTTTGGTGCAGGATGCGGCGGTGGCGAAGAGGATCAAGCGCCAGGGCGGGAAGGTTCGGCAAGGAGATCTCCTTAAAGAAGACACCTATAAAAGAATCAAGCTGCACCACGTAGATCAGGCCATCGTGTTCGTTCGCGAGGCGGATTTTCAAGATCGAGTCTGCCGCCTCTTGAGAACCCTCGACAAGAGTTTGTCGATTGTCGCTCTCACTCCCGATAAGAATGGCGCAAAAGAGCCCGAGGATTCGCTCTTTAGCCAGCTCCAGCTGCCGGATATCTTCGAAGAGTTTTGTGCCACCCGGCTGCTCGATACATTGAACAGAAAAAAAGTCGAAAGGATTCGTTCGCTTTTTAGTGAGAAAAAGATTCACATCTTAGTCCAGCACGACCCCGATCCGGACGCCATCGGCAGCGCACTGGCCTTGCGCGAGCTCCTGGGACGCAATCGTATTACGACCCCGATTGTGACTTTCGGCGAAGTGACTCGGCCGGAAAATCTTGCGATGATCCGTTTCCTCGATATTCAGATCGATCGGATCACCTATGAAGATCTGCACAAAGACGGCGCGCAGCTGGCTCTGGTCGACGTCCAGCCGCCCTATTTTGACAAGCCCCTCGGAAGAGTCGATCTGGTCGTAGATCATCACCCGAAGCGGACCCCCTTCAAGGCCCGCTTTACCGACCTTCGCACCGGCTATGGCGCGACGTCCACGATTTTTACAGAGTATTTGCGGGCGATCGGGATGGAACCGTCGCAAAGGCTGGCTACCGCGCTGCTCTACGGAATCAAGACGGATACGCTCTTCCTCGAGCGGGGCAGTATTCTTGCCGATCTAAGCGCCTTCACGTTCCTTTATCCGTTTGCCAACAAGGCGATGATCACGCGGATCGAACGGCCCGCCTTGCCGCGCGAAGATCTAGAAGCGCTCGGCCGCGCGCTCAGCCGCCTGCAACTGGATGACGGCGTGGCTGTGATCCATATGGGCGAGATCAACCGAGAGGATGTTATCCCGCAGATGGCGGAGTTTTGTTTACACATCGAAGGGGTCGAGTGGGGAGTCGTATCCGGGTTGGTCAAGGATCGCGTGGTCATCTCCGTGCGCAACGTCGGCTATGTCAGGAGCGCCGGTGACATCATGAAGAAGCTCTACGACGACATCGGCAGCGCCGGCGGCCATCGCGCGATGGCCAAAGCCGTGATCCCCCTGGATCGGTTTAAAGAACGTTATGGCGAAGTAAGCGAGAAAGTCATTCGGCAAGCAATCGTGCCGATGATCGTCGAGCGCGACGAACAAACAGCGCATGGCTAATGACCGGGGGACTTACCGCGAAATCGAACATACCGCTGATCTGGGGGTTGAAGTCACCGCCGCCGACCTGCCCGGGCTGTTCGCTGTAGCGGGGGAAGCGCTTTACGCGCTGATCGCCGATCCCGCAACGATTGAAAGCCGTGATGAGATAAGTATCTCCGCAACGGGGGACAATCCCGAGGATTTACTCCATGCCTGGCTGTGTGAGCTCCTGGCGCTTTTCAATGTTCAAGGATTCGTCGGCAAGCGCTGCGAGATTGCTCACATCAGCGATGGACAGGTTCAAGGGCGAGTCAGCGGCGAGACATTGGATCTCAAACACCATGCCTTTCACACCGAAATCAAGGGCGTCACGTACCACGACTTCAAAGTGTGGCAGGAGGCCGGCGCGTGGCATGCCCGGATCATCTTCGATGTCTAAAGCGCTTCACCCTATCGCGCTAGAAGAATTCGGTCCGAGTGATTAAATGGCAACTGAGGAAATAAGACTCAATCGCCTGGAAGACTACCTCTGGGAAATTCCTCGCCAGGGCGGCATGAGAGTGCCCGGCCGTATCTACGCCAGTGAAAAACTAATGGCCGGCCTTAGGTCGGATAATAGCCTGAAGCAGGTCATGAACGTCGCGCACCTCCCTGGAATCGTCGGCTATTCTCTCGCCATGCCGGATATCCACTGGGGTTACGGCTTTCCCATCGGCGGCGTGGCGGCAGTCAGCGTCGATGACGGCGTCATCTCTCCCGGCGGTGTCGGCTACGACATTAACTGCGGCGTTCGTTTGGTGCAGACCGGTTTAGTCTTCGAACAAATCAAAGACAAACTAACACGCATCGTCGAAACTCTGTTTTCCTTGATCCCTTCCGGTGTCGGTTCCGAGGGCGCCATTGCCAAACTCTCCAAGCCAGAGGAGAAGCGTTTGTTGCGGGAGGGCGCGCGGTGGGCTGTGACAGAGGGCTACGGCCACCCTGAGGATCTCTCGCACATGGAAGAAGGCGGAAGACTTAAGACGGCGGATCCGGAACTCGTCAGCGATCGGGCTTTGGAGCGCGGTCTCAAACAGGTGGGCACCTTGGGCTCGGGAAATCACTTTCTCGAGATCGGGAGGGTGGAAGAGATCTATTGGCCACAGGCTGCGCATACGTTCGGGCTATTTCCCGATCAAGTGGTCATTTTGATTCATACGGGTTCGCGCGGCCTCGGTTATCAGACCTGCGAAGACTCACTCAAAGTGATGAACAAGGCGATGTCCAACTATGAGATCTCATTGCCGGATCGCCAGCTGGCGTGTACGCCGATTCAATCGCCCGAAGGCCAAGACTACCTTTCAGCGATGGCTGCCGCAGCGAACTACGCTTGGGCCAATCGACAAGTGATCATGAGCCAGGCCGAAAGGGCTTTCATGAAAGCTCTACATGTCAGCCCCAAGGAGCTTGGCTTCGCATTGCTTTACGATGTCTGCCACAACATTGCCAAGATCGAAGAGCATACCGTCGATGGGAAGAAGCGGCGTCTGTGTGTGCACCGCAAAGGGGCGACGCGCGCTTTTGCTCCGGGTCATCCGCAAATCCCAGCCGACTATCAGAATGTCGGCCAACCCGTTCTCATCCCCGGAGACATGGGACGCTATTCATATCTGCTGGTCGGAACTGAGCGCGCGATGGAAAAAACCTTCGGCAGCACCTGCCACGGCGCCGGCAGAGTGATGAGCCGCGCCCAGTCAAAGAAACAAAGCCAAGCTATC
>JAHKKJ010000575.1 GCA_020027655.1 Deltaproteobacteria bacterium
GGCAGGTGGAAATCCGGATCAGATCCTGCAGACTTGGGGTCTAGATCGTTCGGTCTTTTCCAAGCCGGAGGGGTTTATCCCTTGTTCCATCTTCGCTGGAATTCTAAAAGAAGCAGCCCGCTCGACAGGCGATGATTGCTTCGGGTTGCATTTCGGCGAGAGCTTCCACCCCAAGAACATCGGTCCGTTGGCCTACGTCGCGTTAAACTCCCCTACCATTGGCACCGGTATACAGAACGTCGAGCGCTACCTTCATGTCTACGACTCGTCGGCCAAGTGGTTCTTCACGGCCGACGGAAATCGGGGCTATATCCGCTATGTGTTGACCGACCTTGGAATCGACCCGCTACGGCAAAGCAACGAGCACGGCATGACAATCGTCGTTAACACACTCCGCATGATGGTGGGGAGTCAGTGGGCGCCACAGGAAGTTCAGTTCGCGCATGAAGCTCCTGCACAGACGTCAGAGCACCATCGAATCTTCCATTCCCCCGTGGTGTTTGGCTGTGAGACCAATGCCTTGGTTATCGACCTTGGTTTCATTGAGCGACAGGTCCCGGCTGCAGATCAACAATTGTACCAGATTATGAGGCAATACCTTGATCAGGTATTGAGCGAGATGCCGCGGGAAGACGGCTTTCTCAGCTCGATTCGCAAGGCGATCGCCGAATCGATGCGCGATGGCGATCCGACGCTTGCCCGGGTCGCGAAAAAGATGGCGATGGGTCCGCGTACCCTCCAACGGCGACTCAAGGAATACGGCTTTGACTTCAAGAAGTTGGTTGAAGACACCCGCCAACGTTTTGCGGTGAGCTACCTCAAGGACCGTAAGAACACTCTGACCGAGGTCGCTTTCCTTCTGGGCTACTCAGAGCTCAGCGCCTTCAACCGAGCATTCAAACGCTGGACCCGCTCCACGCCATTGGACTATCAACGCAAGATGCTTAGGCCAGCGTAATCCCGCGCGGACCATTCCTCATCACAAATTGATCGGAGCTTGACGGTGAGCGGGATCTTTTTACAGGAAAGATGGTCGGGGCGACCGGATTTGAACCGGTGACCACACGCACCCCAAGCGTGTGCGCTACCAGGCTGCGCTACGCCCCGACGCCGGTTTTAAGTTGCCGAAAATGTAACATTACCCCGTAGCTAAATCAATTTGAGAACCTGCAGGAACTGCCCGCAACAAATAGCTTGCAGCCTTTCGTTGTGTGTTTTTGTTGTGCAACAGAGTCGATAGTAGTATGAGTGGCTACCGCGTTAGACGGAAACGGAATGTCGGCTCGCATTCCGAACTTGATTTATCAACAGTGATCTTCGTATTCTTTGGCCGTCAGGGAATACCCGCTGGCAGAGAAATAATAACGACGACATGAAACTTCTCGAAGGCGTGCGCGTTCTCGACCTGACCAACGTGCTGGCGGGGCCTTTTTGCTGTTACCAGCTCGCCCAGTTGGGCGCTGATGTAATCAAAGTCGAGGTTCCCCGCTCCGGAGACCTCGCCCGCCAGTTGGGCGCCGATCCTGAGTTGAACCAGAACTTAATGGGCGCATCTTTCCTCGCCCAAAACGCCGGCAAACGTTCTCTAACAATCAATCTAAAAAGTTCTGCGGGAAGAGAAGTTTTCCATCGGCTGGTGGCAACAGCGGACGTGGTCGTCGAAAACTTTCGCCCGGGCGTCATGGATCGGCTGGGTCTAGGATACGAGGCCTTGAGAAAAGCCAAAGCTAACCTCATCTACTGCGCAATCTCCGGCTTTGGCAAGGACGGACCGCTGAAAGACAATCCGGCTTACGACCAGATCGTGCAAGGACTCTCGGGCGTGATGAGCGTCACGGGAGACAAACAGTCGGCGCCGTTGCGTGTGGGTTTTCCGGTGGCCGACACCATTGGCGGCCTCACCGCCGCGTTTGCGATCGCCGCGGCGCTCTTTCGCCGCACCGGGAGCGGCCAAGGCGAGTTCATCGACGTCTCCATGCTCGAAGCGACCCTGGTCACCATGGGATGGGCGGTATCGAACTGGTTGATCGCCGGGATCAGGCCCGAACCCATGGGCAATGAAAACATGACTGCGAGCCCGTCCGGCACTTTCAAAACCGGCGCCGGGCTCCTAAACATCGCCGCCAACAAACAGGAACAATTCGAGACGCTGTGCGAATTGATCGGCCGCAAAGAGCTGGCCACTGATCCACGTTACGCCAACCGCGAAGACCGCAAGAAACGACGCCATGAGTTGAAGGCGGATCTTGAATCGGCGCTCACAGGAAAGTCGGCGAAAGAATGGTCGCTGCTCTTCAACCAGCATGGTGTTCCGGCGGGAGAGGTCCTATCCATACCTGAAATACTCGAACATCCGCAGATCACAGAGCGCGGCCTCGTAAAACATTTTCAGGCCGCGCCGGGCACCGACCGTGAAATTGCCGTGGTGCGGGCGGGATTCCGCCTCGCCAGCGGAGACCCGGCGCCGGCCTCTGCGCCGCCGTTGCTCGGCGCCGACACCGAAACGATTCTCCAAGAGCTCGGATACGATAGTGACTCCATAAAAACGTTAAAAAAGGATGGCGTAGTCTGAGTGCGATATTGGAGTTGGGAAAGGAACCTCTCCATTGGTTCTCTGCCCCGATAAGAGAGTGTGTGGCAATACTCTGGACTCTCTTGGAAACGCAAATCTCCCCTCGCCCCTCTTTTTCAAAGAGGGGTACTATCAAACTCCGAGAGTTGAAGAACTGCCTGGAAAAAATTATCCCCCTTTTCTTAAAGGGGGATTTTGCAGGTGCCCGCGTACAATGTGGATGATGCACGACCGCAGGTAAAACCCTAATGGCAGATAAAAAGAAAACCCCCGAGCAGTGGTGGTCCACGTCGATCATCGAGATGCAGCCGGGCATGATCCGCTATCGTGGTTATGCCGTGGAGGAACTGATCGGCCGCATCGGCTTCGCCGAAATGGTGTGGCTCTTGACCCGCGGCGAGCTGCCGGAACCGCAGGCGGCGAAGCTTCTTGAAGCGGCGCTCGTCGCCGCCGTCGACCACGGCCCCCAGGCGCCGTCCATCGCCGTGGCGCGCATGGCCATGACCTGCGGCGTTCAGATCAATAACGCGATGGCGTCCGCCATTAACGTTTTAGGCGATGTCCACGGCGGAGCTGTAGAGCAATGCGTCGCATTCTATAACGCCATCGCCCGCCGAATCGATTCCAAGCCTACGAAGGCGCACGATCTCAGTTTGATCAGAAGCGCAGTCGAGGTGGAGATGAGAGTTCTTGACGACAACAGTGTGCGCCATATTCCGGGTTTTGGGCATCGCTTTCATCCAATCGATCCACGCGCTCCCCGGCTTTTGGAGCTGGTGGATGAAGCCGTCGCAGCGGGGGCGATCTTAGGCCTCTTTGCCGCTATTGGCCGGACAGTCGAAGCTGTTCTGGCGGAGCGTAAACGGCAAAGCATCCCGATGAATGTCGACGGCGCGACCGGTGTGATTTTCGCCGAGCTTGGTTTTGCGCCGCCGCTCTGCCGCGGACTATTTGTTCTGTCGCGTTCGGTTGGCGGGCTGGCTCATGCGTGGGAAGAAAGTCAATCCGGCGAGCGCAACAAGGGGCCTATTCCCCGCCACTTGCTTTGGCAATATAAAGGACCCGCCGCCCGGCCCATGAAAAAGAAGCGGCGATCATGAAGCTTGTGAATTTCCCAATCC
>JAHKKJ010000576.1 GCA_020027655.1 Deltaproteobacteria bacterium
CTTCAAAATAAAGTTCTGGGTATCGCCGGTTATTTCTACTCTATCGCCGATTTTGATTGCAACCATTGCTCACCCAGAATCCTATGTTGATCCTATAAACTATACACTTGATCGCTTCGCGACGCCCGTACCGACGACATAGCTACGGCCCAGTACTTGACTAGATTGAAGTTTACCTCTCGGACTAACGACACTCAACTCTAGCTGTAACACACAGCCTGATCTCAGAATGCAAAGGCGAAGCTACGTTACAGGCCAATCGATGACCATTTTTGTATCGGCGGCCGATCCTAAGGGAGATAAGGTCATCAAAGGTAAGCATCAAGAGAACGTTAGAATACACGTCGAGTCCACTCGCGGGACAGCTTTTATCTGGATTACTTTCAAAGAAATCATTCTTCCTCGCTAAACGAGCTAAAAGTTCCGTGCCGGCAGTTTATATCCAAATGATTTCGAATCAAAAACAAACAGGGGTCCTTCCCGGGAAGGACCCCTGTGGCGGGCGTCATTACGCCCTCAACTATTTTGAATTCTATTTGCAGCCCGTCTATCGCGCAGCGTCCGCTAGGTTTCAGCCGGTCTTATTTTTCTCAGCATCCCCGCTGTTGTTTCGAACGCCCTTCCTTTTTCTCGCTAGTGCGAGCCGGCATCTTCCGATGCTACGATTGAGGGGTCGATTTAAGCCGTTCGATGCTGAACCGTTTGCCTGACTGAACCGCTGGTGCCCGCCGACAGCGGGCCTGCTTGGCCCGGTGGACTTGATTCTCCCGTCATTAATTCCCTCCTTTACTCTTTATCCGGAGAAGATTCACCACGTGCGCGCTTCGTGCCTTCTCCTGCAGCCCAGCTTGGAGGTTTTGCTGAGCATACTTAATAGTTATCGGCGGCAAAGTTCTTTGTCAAGAGTGTTTTTTAATTTCGACCAAGGATATTTGAATCTGCCATTGGTACCGATGTAAACACCGCCGGTGATCGCGGTTCTGCTAACTACGTTGTCCAAATCTGTAAAGAAAACTTTTCGAACGATCCGGCCCGGATCGCTGAAATTTATGGATCGCAGACACTAGAAATCGTCAGTTAAAGACTTGTCGCGCCGCGTTTTCTCCGCTTATGGCCTTGTGCAATTCGACCGCCATGGGTTAATGTGAGGTATAGAGAAACTCTTTAGCCGCCAAGGTGCCCTCAAAAATGAGGGCTACTACAATCGGTCTGGTCGGTGATTAAGATCAAAGCGGAGATGGCATTCGCCCAACGAGCGTCCCGTGCCCGCCTCCCTCGAACATATTGGCCCGCATACCCCGATGGGTGCCAATCTCATCGCCGATGGCGCGACGTTTCGCGCGTGGGCGCCACATGCACGCTCCGTCCATGTGATTGGCGACTTTAACAACCGCCAGCGCAACGATGCCAGCCTGCTGACCCGGGAGTCCCATGGCCATTGGCGAGGCTTTATTTCCGGTGTCCGCGATCGCCAGCGCTACATGTTTTATGTCGTCGGCGATGGCAGCGAGGGTCCTAAGCGCGATCCCTACGCGCGCGAGCTTCAAACTCCTTTTCCGAGCGAGTGCATCATCCGCAAAACCGACTTTCCTTGGCACGAGAGCGGCTACGTCACGCCGAAGTTTGACGACTTTGTGATCTATCAACTTCATGTCGGAGCCTTTTTCACTCCCAACCTGCCTCGGAAAGCCGGCACATTCCTCGACGTAGCGCGTAAGATTCCGCACTTCGCGGATCTCGGCGTGACCGCGATCCAGCTCATGCCGATCCAAGAGTTCCAAACCCAATTCAGTTTAGGCTACAACGGCACCGATTACTTCTCGCCGGAAATGGATTTTGCCGTGGAAGACGCTGAGCTCGGGCCCTACGCCGCGGAGGTGAACAAGCTGCTCGATGTCATAGGACGATCGCGCTATCGGGTCGAAGACTTGCGCGGCGAGATGAACCAACTCAAGGCACTGGTGGATCTCTGCCACCTCTACGGACTCGCCGTAATCCTCGACGTGGTATACAACCATGCGGGCGGGGACTTCGGCGACCAGAGCCTCTACTTCTTCGACCGCCAATCGAGCCAGAGTGGCAATCGCAATTCCCTCTACTTCACCGATGTGGGCCATGCCGGCGGACTCGTTTTCGACTTCGGCAAGCCTGAGGTTCGCGACTTTCTGATTCAGAACGCGAAGTTCTTTCTCGATGAGTATCGGATCGACGGCTTGCGCTACGACCAAGTGAGTGTCATCGACCACGATGGCGCGCCCCACGGCTGGAGCTTTTGTCAGGATCTCACTTCCACGTTACGCCATCACAAACCGGGCGTGCTCGATAAGGCCGAATACTGGAACGTCAATCCCTACGTGGTGAAGCTGCCGCCCGAGGGAGCGGGTTTCGATACCACTTTGACCGACGGGCTGCGCATCGCGATTCGCAATGTCATTGGTAACGCGAGCGCGCCGGATGAGCGGCCCCTTGACCTGTCCGGCCTGGCGCGGAGCCTCTGGCCGGAGGGCTTCAATGAGCATTGGCGCTTTGTCCAGGGACCGGAGAACCACGACATCGTTTACAACGGTCGCGAGCAACGTATCGCCCGGCTTGGCGATCCGAGTAATCCACGCTCCTGGTACGGCCGCAGCCGTGCTCGCGTGGCCACTGGCATCAGCCTCACCGCGCCCGGCATTCCGATGCTGTTCATGGGGCAGGAGTTTCTCGAGGACAAACAGTGGTCGGACAACTTCGAGTTTCACCAGAACCTGCTGCTGCACTGGGCCGGACTCGACGCAGGCGACAAGCAAATGCTCGATCACGTGCGTTTCACGCGGGAGCTCATCAAACTGCGCTGGCGCTATCCGGGCTTGCGCGGTCAAGGTTTCCGCGTGGTGCATGTCCACGATCAGAACCGCGTGCTCACGTTTCACCGCTGGGTGGAGGGAGAAGGCCACGACGTGATCGTGGTCGTCCACCTCGGGAACTTCAATCGCTTCGACTATCGAATCGGCTTTCCCGGCGGCGGTGATTGGCGCGAGGTTTTTAACAGCGATGTCTACGAGAACTGGGTCAACGCCAACACCGTCGGCAACGGCGGAAGGATCCACGCGGCGCCCCAACCGCTACACGATTTCAGCCACTCCGCAGCCCTCGCGCTGCCGGCGAACAGCCTGCTGGTGTTCGCGCGGTAATACACATCACTAAAGCCCGCTCAATCGCCTCGCTCCAACCTAGATGATTGGAGTAGTGGAGTGGTGGAGTACTGGAGTGATGGACTGAAATAGCGAACGATTCTCGGGCCGGTAAATTCTAGACTCCGTAGGAAGGGCTCAACTTCTCGGCTCAACGCAGCTGCAGCCGATTGATCTCCCTCACGGTAAACCTCCACGAAGCTGATCCATATTAAGCTATTCTTAGCAGACGTAGGTTGTGGGTGGGCACATACTAAATTGTTGAAGAAGTTCAGGTTGATGACAACATCTGGCGGTGCCAGGAAAGCGCCTTCCTCTGCCACTTTCGCGTCGAACCGGACGCAACTTGCGCCAACAGACCGGTCCACCGCGGAATGTGATTCCACCAGTTGAAAACGCCGTTCGGCGGAACTGATTCCTCCTACTACTTGCGAGAAAAAGTGATTGCTTATCAGTTCATCCACTACGACCTTCAGCTGGTCAGGCGACGGGTGTTCGGTTCCGAAC
>JAHKKJ010000107.1 GCA_020027655.1 Deltaproteobacteria bacterium
GCCGGGGGAGGCCGGCAGGCCGCCAATCACGTTTATAGAGGAGCGAAGCCGGACGGGCTTACGATCGGCAGCATGGGAGCTGCCCTGGTGGCAAATGCGGTGTTGGGTGTGACCGGTGTTCAATATGACATCGACAAGTTCATCTATCTCGGGACTCCCGACAGCGCGCAGCATTATATTTTTATAACGAATCGGAAGGCTGGGCTGACCAGCTTGGAGAAGTTACGCGCTACGGCGGGTGTACGGATCGGATCCCAGTCCGTCGGGCACCCGGTTTACATCGTCGGCCGGCTCTTCGCGTACTACCTTGGCCTCAAAGAGCCAAGATTCGTTACCGGATACACTGGTCCGGAGATCGATGTCGCTCTCATGAGCGGTGAGATAGACGCACGAGCGGGCACTGGAGAAACGATCATCCTTCGATCCCCCGAATGGCTTGAAAAAGGACTCGTGGATGTTCTTGCTAGCATCGAGATTCCCATAGGACAAAGACATCCGCGCTTTGCCCAAGTACCGGAGCTTGGGAGCTTTGCCGGATCGCCAAGGGAAAAAAGGCTACTGGAAATGTTCCGCGCCTTCAGGCTCTCCGGCCAGAGCTTCTTTCTACCCCCGGAAACACCGAAAGAGCGCGTCCAGATTCTCCGAGAGGCGATGCGGAAAACTCTCGCCGATCCGGAATTCAATAAGGAGTTTCACAAACTCACAGGAGACGATCCGACACCTCTAATGCCGGAAGCACTCGAGAAAGCCATCAAAGAAATGCCGCGCGATCCGGATGTCGTTGAGCTGTTTAACAAGCTGGCTGGTCCTGAACCTCTACCGCCGCGATGACGTTCCGATCTCTACGGGTTTGATTCCCCGCAGCCTGTT
Source organism: Deltaproteobacteria bacterium (assembly GCA_020027655.1). Taxonomy (GTDB): domain Bacteria; phylum Desulfobacterota; class Binatia; order UBA9968; family UBA9968; genus DAIRFP01. Next base: position 871 of record JAHKKJ010000107.1, read on the forward strand.
GTAAAGGCGGTTGTTAGGTCCGGCAGAGTCCGTCATTCCCGCATGTTTTTTCCGCCACAGGGCTTCGGACGGATCAGCCTCAGGCTGAAGCGGGAATCCATGGTCTGTCGATACCGTTCACGGAGCCGCTCTTGTCTGTAGGGCAGTTATAGGCCTTTGATTGCCTCATCGCGCGAACCGTAAATGGAAAGAATGGTAGAGAAGCCGGCCAGGTCGAACACCTGCCGAATTTGATCTTTCAAGGAACATAAGACAATCTTCCCGTCTGTGCCCTGGAGTCGCTTGGCGGCGAGGAGAAGGACTCGAAGGTCCGAGCTGCTGACGTACTCCAACAGAGAAAGATCGACGACGAGCCGCTGCGCTCCCGAGTTGATCACACCGAGAATTTTATCCTCAAACGTTTTTGCTGTCGTAGCATCGAGTTTCCCCGACAACGCCCATACTACAGCGTCAGCTTTTGTATCTTCGCTAATGTCCATGATCTAAGGCTCCTGCGTCTTCTTTTTGATGGTCAAGAGATTTCTATCTCCTTGCCTTTTGTACTCGAGGTCATTCATTAGTTTGCGTACGAGGAAGATTCCGAGTTCAGCTATTGTTCTTTTCTCCAAGGGTTTTGTTGTGTCAGGCTCCGGCGCTTCTAGCGGATTGAACGGCCGGCCGTCATCCTCCACGTCGACCCTAATCTCTCCCGGTTGCAGGCTAAGGCTCACCCTAATCTCATGTTCCCGGTTGTCCGTGTAACCATACGAGGTTAGTGAGAATTTCTTCCAGGGCGAGATTGAGATCGTGCACAACCTTGGAGGCCAGACCGTGCCGCCGGCCGAAGTCCATCAGGGTCCGATTAACCCTCTCGATCTCTGCAACCTTGTTATTGAGCTTGATCTCCAGTTCTTCCCTCATCTTTTCGGTCGTCCCGAAATACAGCAGTGCAAGAGCCGTGATATCATCCGACTGCGGTGCTCCGCCAGCAAAATGCCTTACGTCGCTTGGTGTGAACAGATTGCAACCTATTGTCTTGTTTCAGAAATTCATTACCTAATTCTGTCGTCATTCCGGCCCAGCGGGATCAGGATTTCCCCTCTTTGAAAAAGAGGGGCCAGGGGAGATTTCCGGAGTCACCGATGATTTCACATCTCCGAAAAAATCCCCCTTAATCCCCCTTTTAAAAAGGGGGAAAGCTTTGTTTGGATCTTTACGTCCTTAGCTGCGAGTTTCTGAACACCACACTATGGTATAGCCAAATTCATCTTTAAGTCGTTCTCGAATTGTTCTGATTGGGCGGCGCCAACTCAATCGGCTCCTACCCAACCCGCGTTGGATACATCGATCACTTGCTCGTCGGGGCCCAGGCATTTGATCTCGTAATAGGACTGCGGCCGAGAAGGATCGGTGCGATGGACTTCCGCTCTGTCCGTCAGCGGTTTGCCGCCGAGACCGTTGATGCGGGCGACGGTGGCGTCGACATCGTCGACCTGGAAACCCACGTGATCTATGCCGAGTCGTAGTGGCTCGCCGTTCTCGCCGGGTTGGAATTTCAAAATCGCAATGTTGAGATGACCGTCGGTGAGATAAATGCCGTTCTGTCCCAGGCCGACTTGCTTCAGGCCGAAGGCCGCTTTGTAGAACTCCGCGGTCTTTTCGACGTCTCCCGTTCTAATTGCAATGTGTTTGATCCTGGCCATAGTTTCAGCCCTCCGTCGCTTCGCTATAACGAAGCGGATCAATGCGTTCAAACCGTTCAAAAAGTTCAAGTCGTCTTGGAGCAAGAACGGCAAGGTCTTCGCGCCATTTATTTCTTGTCCCAGATCGCGGCGATATCACCGGCGTTGGCGATATCGAAGAACGTTTGCTCCATCAACTTTAAAGCCATCTCGTGCAGCTCGCGGTTTCTGGAGCCAACGCAATCTTTCAGAATGACGACGTCATATCCTAAGTTGCGCGCGCTGCGCGCCGTGCCTTCCACGCCGCCTTCGGTGGCGACGCCGCTAATGAGAATGGTTTTTACCCCTTTGCTCCGCAGCACAAGATCGAAATCGGTTCCAACAAAGGCATCCGGCCGCCGCTTCTGGAAGACGACATCTTGAGGCTGCGGTTTTAACTCGGCGATGATTTCCCGATCGTGAGGATTTTCTTTGTCTTGCAGAAGTTGATTGGGATCGGTGGCCTTCGCCCGCTTCATCCTGATGCGCACCCACACCCCGGCCTCTTCTTTCACCACATCAAAAGCCGTCTGCACGGAGTAGAAAACCGGCACGCCGATCCGACGCGCCAGTGCTGACAACTCTTGTAGTTTCGGGAGCATCTCTTTGTAGTTAAAAGCGTTGGGCCCGATGGCGTACTCCATATCCCATATGAGCAACGCCGCCCGCTGCGGGTCAACAAGCTCCGCCAGACTGCTTGGTATTTTCTTTCCGCCGATTTCAAACATAAGTCACCTCCTATTTTTTCTAATTTGTGCGCAAAAAGTGTGGGCAGCTGAAGAAACTCATCAACGATCCAGAGTCGCCAGTGCCTCTTTGTAAAAGCGCTCGTCGACGTATTTCTCGGGTTTCGGCACCGGCGGCTTCATCAAGCCGGCGGTCTCGCGCAATTGGAGCACCGAACGGATTCCCTCCATGTCGATCTGGCTTCGCGGCGTGAAGCCGAATCTCTGACTGAGGCTTTCTGTATACACAGCTTCGGCTCTGGCCTTGTTATTTCGATTTTCGGGGAGAAGAATAGCGATAACTTCTTCCTTATTTTTCGGATCCGTAACCCAATCGGTGGCGCGTATCATGGCGCGTACGAAACGCACTAGCAAATTTTCATTCTTGTTCGCCCACTCGCGCCGTGTCGCCCCGAGTCCCCTCGCGTAGTGCTGGACGTAGTCTTCGGACTTGGCCAAGACTTTGAAGCCGCGCTTTTGAATCTCATCATCGGCGAGGCTCATCATCGCTCCCGAAGCTTCGCCGCGGCTCATAGCCTCGGCCCGTTTCGCGGTGTTGCCGAAGGCTTTGAAGGTGTAGTCCTTGTTCAGCTCCAAGCCGTGTTTCTTGAGAATATAGACGCCGACGATGGCGTAGCCGGTAGTGGGCGCGTCCACGGCAAATATTTTTCCCTTGAGATCGCCGTACTCATTGATGCCAGGCGCCACGATCAGCTTTTGGTTCACACCCCGGCTTCCGCCGAGAAAAATGATGAAATCATTTTTCTGGGGATCTTCTCCCTGCCCTTCGGCCCAGGCGATGACGTTGTCGGCGTTGTTGAGGATGAGGTCGTATTTGCCGCTGATGAGATTGCGTAGCAGAGTAGGGGAGTCGGTGACAATATTGATTTGAACGCGGATATTTTCCTTTTGGAGAAAGTCTTTTGATTCGGCCGCGATGATCGCGGCGTCCTTGTTGAACGCTCCAATCTGGATAACGTCTTCAGCCACAATTATGTTCGGCAGCAGCACAAGAAAGCTGCGAGCCATCCTCCTTGTATTTCATTCGTTTCGTCCCTCTAACGCAATGCACTTCCGCTGCTTTGATCGGTAATACAGTTCGCTGATTGTTGTCAACGAGTAATTATTTCCGTCATTCTGAGCCGCAGGCGAAGAATCTCGCAGCATCGCCAGATCCTTCACTCTGTTCAGGATGACAGACTTCGATCTCACGTAACAATACAACCTAATTGGCGCGGACTGCTGGAAAATGGGGCACTCACTTGGCCAGCTTCGGCAGAAAATCTTCTAAACGAATTCGTGTCATCACTTCGTTTGGAACCCGCAGCTCGGCTGGAAAATCTCCAAGCGGCTTGGTGGCGTCGAGGCCCATCTTGGCGTTGACGCCGCCGGGACCGGCGGAGGGATCCAACTCGCTGCCTTGCGCGTTGGCGATGACGACGAGACCACGGTCGGCCTGAAAGCGATTAGAAATCGCCCAAAGGACCCGCTCTTCGTCGAAGACGTCGATGTCGTCGTCGACGATGACCACGTGCTTCAGCAGCATGTCGGCGGCGAAGGCGGCGCAGATGGCGTTTTTCGCCTGACCCGGCGTTCGTTTCGCGATCGAAATATAAGCGTGAAATCGGCAATTGCCGGAGACCGGCATGCAGACATTCTTCACCGTAGGAACGGACTGGCGGACGGCTTTGAGTAGCGCAGCCTCACGCGGCACCGCCCCCATCAGCTTGTGCTCGGTGTACCCCGCGTGGATGTCTTGGAAAATGTAACCCTTGCGGTGGGTGACGGCGGTAACTTCGATGACCTGTCGATCGTCGGAGTCCACTGCATGGCCGGTGAATTCGCCGAAAGGTCCCTCTACGCCGCGAACGTGGGGAAGGATCTTACCTTCGATAATCATTTCTGCATCCGCCGGCACCAGGATGGGGACGGTCTTTGCTTTGATCAAGCGTAACGGTTCGTTCATCATGCCGCCGATGACGGCGTACTCGTCTTCGTCCGCCGGCGTCAACGCCTGCGCCCCGAGAGAGAAGAGCGGATGAACGCCGATGACGATGGCGATGGGCAGGGGCTCGTTGCGGCTCTCCAGCTTGTTGTGCAGAGTCCACAGATGTCTGCCGATGGCCATGAAGATTCTCAGCTCGCGCTTGCCTGCCATCATGAGCCGGTTGTAGCTCGTGTTTCTCACCCCGGTGTCCGGGTCGGCCGCGACGACAATGCCGGCCGTAATATAGGGAGCGGCGTTCACGTCATAATGGGTCAGGAGCGGAATTTCTCCCAGGTTGACTTCGTCGCCCAGTTTAATGATTTCGTGAACCGGCCCAGCTTTTCCTTCCATCGGCGCAATCGGTCTTGCCTGTCGCTCGCTGAATTTTCTTGCGAGTTCGTTGGGCTCGCATTCGAGGGCCATTGCCATCAGTTGGCGGCTGGCCTGGGCATTGATGACCACGGGAGCCCGGCCGCCTTCGACGTTGTCAAAGTAGAGCAGGGGAAAACGCTTTCTCTTTTCCAGGTGGGTGAGCAGCGCGGAGATTTCGTACCGAGCAGAAATGCGCTTTGTGACACGGGCGAGATCTTCGGGGGATTTTGCCTCCAACTCTGCAATGAAGCCGCGTAGCTCTTTCGGCATATGAGGTTCTTTTCTCCGGCTAACGTAACCGGTGGAAGCATCGGCTATCTAGTGTGCTCTCCCGGAATTTCGCCGCATAATTCCCGCGCCGTTCCTGCAAAAATCTCCCCTTCCCCTCTTTTCCAAAGAGGGGTTTAAATCTTCCGCAGAAAAAATTCCCCCTTTGAAAAAAGGGGGACCAAGGGGGATTTGAGCCAATACCAGCCGGACCATAGGCTGCTATTTCTGAAACGAACTTCTGAAACACCACATTACTGATCAACGTAAAATATGACCAACGCCATGTCATATCTTGCTCGTGAATGCTCGTGATCGGTTACTTCAGAATCTCCGCCAATCGAAGAACCAGTGCCGCATCAATAGCGAAGATCTCTGCGACGTTCCGCTCCAGGGTGGCACCATCCAGCGGATTCAAGTCCAACTTTGCTTTTTTGAGTTCCGCGACGAATTCCGGATCGTTCATCGTGGCTGTGAAAGCTTTGCGTAAAATCTCGACGCGATCTTTCGGTGTGCCGGGGGTGATCACATAAGGGCGAGCGGTCGCGCCGAAGTTGTTGATGACTCCCTGGACGAGCTTGCGGCCGATATCGGTTTTCGCATAATCGATGACCAGCGGGACCTTGGGCAGTTCCGGATGCGCCCGTCCGGAACCTTGGAGAAGGATGACCACGTCTCCGGCTTCCATCTCCTGCGGCCAGGTTGCTTTGAACGATTCCCAGGCATTGGCAACACCATCCACCTCGCCGCCGTTGAACGCAAGACGGATGACCGCGCTTCCCTTGTAGCCGGAGATTACCTGGAGCGGAAGATTGAGCGCCGCCCTGGCGATCTTGGGAATATCTTCATTGGCCGAGCCTGGCCCGGTGCTGCCGAATTTGACCGGTGTGGGATGCGCAAGCCACTGGTCAGCCGTCTTGATGCCGGTTCGCCTATGGACCGCGAGAAGTTGGGTGTCCTGCGCGGGCGCGCCGATGTATTCGAATTTGCGACCGTCAAACTCGATGCCCGGTCTTCCTATCAACTGATCCACGAACATGGTGCCGATGGGAGTACCGATGGTAAGGCCGTCGGGCTTGGCGACTTTGTAGACATGATTGATGCCGATCAATCCCCCGGCGCCGGTCATGTTTTCAACGACGAAGACAGGATTCCCGGGAAGATATTTTCCCATATGGCGGCCGATAATGCGGGAGTAAATGTCGTAGCCGCCGCCCGCCGCGAACGGAACGACGATGCGGATGGTCTTGCCTTTGAAAAAGGATTCCTGGGCGTAGACGAGATTGCTCAATGCAAGCGTTACGGCGAGAACGAGCGGCAGGGTTACAACCTTTCTCATGCGATTGCTTTCTCCTCTTTTCTGCCCGGAGACTACCTGATTTTCGAGCCGCACAGCAATAGCCAAATTGTTTCGCACAGCTCATTCAACACCTATACCATTCGCCCCTTCGCTAAACTAAGTCTCCGAGCGGGTGAACGGTAATCACTTTATCATCCGGAGGGTCTCGTCAAAGTCGTGTTGAGCAGAGGAAAATCCCTCTAAATCTCCCTTTACAAAGAGAGACTTTCTATTTTCCCCAAAAAGAGGCTGTGTCACAATCGAGTTCATTCATTCGACAAGCGACGACGAACGGTTGCCGTCGAGGTGCTCTGAAAATCCCCCTTTATCCCCCTTTGAAAAAAAGGGGGAATTTCTTGCAACCAGTACTAATTCCACATGATCCCATAGCAGTACCCCTCTTTGAAAAAGAGGGGTTAGGGGAGATTTGCGTGCGTCGAAAAGCGAACAACACATTGCGACACAGTCTCAAAAAGGGGGGAAGGGGAATTTTTGGACAAACGTGAGTTGTGAATCCAATTCAATAAGGTGAAACTGACTTTGACGTTGCCCTGTTATTATCCTCTCCTTAATAGCGAGGATGGACTCGAAGTTAACTTAAGGGTTCTCTTTGTGATAGGGTAAATAGCGAAAAATTTTATCAGGAGCGATTATGAAGGACCTGCAACTGGAACCTCAATGGCGTTACAGTGATCTCCGCGAGTGGCTACGCGAAACCGACAAACTGGGCGAATTGAAGACCGTCCTCGGCGCCTCCTGGCAGGAGGAAATCGGTTTAGCTTCCGACGTGGTGATTCCAAGTGACGACGGGCCGGCGGTCATTTTTGATGAAGTGCCCGGGTCCCCTAAGGGCTTTCGCCTTCTGATCAATGTTTTTGCGGGCAAGCGGCGCGCAATGACCCTCGGCTTCCCCCAGGGGCTCACTAAGCAGGAACTCAGTCAAGCTTACTTCGACCATTATCAGAAAAAACAGCAACACATTCCGCCGGTCATCGTAGCGGACGGGCCGATTTTTGAAAATGTCCTGACCGGAGACGCGGTGGACATCAGCAAGTTTCCAACACCCATCTGGCATGTCAACGACGGCGGGCGTTACATCGGCACCGGTTGCTACTCCGTGACCATGGATCCGGACGAGCGGTGGATCAACGTAGGTTGCTACCGAGCCATGATTCAGGACCAGAGGAGCGTGAGCCTGCTGATCGTGCCGGGCAAGCATGGTTACATGCATCGGGAAAAATATTTTCGCCGCGGCGAGAAGATGCCGCTGGTGATCGTCGTTGGCGGCGATCCGCTGTTTTTCTTCATGGCGGGAACGGAGCACCCTTACGGCCTCTGTGAATATGACATCGTTGGCGGCATGCGCCGAAAGCCCGTGGATTTGGTGCACGGCAAAATAACCGGCTTGCCGTTTCCGGCAAGCGCCGAGATCGTTCTCGAAGGTTTCTTGAGCAACGACAATCGCAAAAACGAAGGCCCCTTCGGCGAATGGACAGGTTACTACGCCTCCGATGAAAGCGCTCAGCCCGTGCTCGAAATCGAAACCGTCTACCATCGCAACGATCCTATTATCCTCGGCGTGCCGCCGCTCGGCGGGGGCTCGGATGAGATGGCGCGCTATCGAGCCATCATGCGCTCCGCCATGCTCAAGCATGAACTGCAAAATGCCGGAGTGCCGGATGTCACGCAGGTTTGGTGTCATGAGGTCGGTGCGTCGCGCATGCTTCACGGCATTGCCATCAAGCAGCGTTATCCCGGCCACGCCAAGCAAGTGGGAGTGCTC
>JAHKKJ010000577.1 GCA_020027655.1 Deltaproteobacteria bacterium
AGCGCTCCAACAGCGGCTGGACTCTCGCAAGGGAGTGTTCGAAGTCCCGTACCGCTACGCTCTGGTGATAGTCTGCCGCAGCGCTTGAAGCCCCACCAGCCCCACTGGGAGACGGATCAACCGCAGAGAACGCAAAGTTCGCATAGAATATTTCTCTGAGTTCTATGTGTTCATTGCGGTAGTGAACCAAATCCCTTGAGAGCGCTATTGAAACATCGTCAGCCGCGATGGGAGACACGGCAACGGATTCTACAGGAGCTAACAGAGGGAACAGAGAAATTCTCGAAGGCTCGCTCGCGGCGAGCACCAGCAGCCACAGTAGCACAGCCAAGCATTGACCCACGGTAATATCTAGCTTGCGCGAGCGATTTCCCTTCGACACCCGACCCTCGACCCTCGCTCATTTCCGATGTTACTTCGGCGCTAATACCTTGGGAAGAAGAAACGATACCAGCTTATACACGGATTCGTCGATGAGGTTGAGGCGAGCCTCGGATTCGTCGATCGTGCTGCCGCCCAGCGTCTGATCAGAGATCACAAACAACGCCGCCATTTTGAGATCCTTATGATTTCTCGCAAACTTCGCCAGATAAAAACCCTCCACATCCATTGCGGCAATCGATTTTGCCTTCCAATCCAACAACAAGGCGAGAGTTTCATGATATATGGTTGGCACCCGGCCGTGCTTTGTTGAGTCGTGGACGGTAACCTGGTTTGACAGTTCTGTGCGATAGGCGTGAGCCAGATTTTTCTGAAACGGCACGGAGACATTGTGGTTATCGATAAACTCATTGGGAGTCACCACATCGCCAACTTTGTAATCCGCTATAGCGCCTGCGGTTCCCAAATAAACCACCTGGCGAACGCCCTTTTTATAGAAAGTTTCCATAATGATATTCGCATCATCGCCATAGACATTGCGCGCAATCACGAGCTTCCGCTTGATCGTCGGATGGGTAAAAAGATCGATATCTAATCCTTCTTTTACCAGAGGACGGCGCTGCCAATTTTGCTCCAGCAGGACTTTTTCCCATTTTCCTTTAAAGCCAAAAAGCAGCCAATCTTTATCATTGAGTTTTAAAGAGATCCCGCCTGGATTGAATACAAATAAAGGCAGCTCTCGCTTGGAGTGAACCGAACGCATACTTGAAAAAGTCCCGGAGTGGGAGATTTGACAATAAACGTCAGCTTCCTGGTCAAGACCCCGAAGGTTGGTGAAAACTACCCGATAGTTGTGCGGGTTCGGTCTCACGGCAAGATAAATATTGCGATGGAGCTGACCGCGCCGGGTTTGTAAAAAATAAAAAATGCTATAGCCGTCACGCCGATGAAATTCATAGGCGTCTTCAACGGTCTGGTTGTGCGCATAAAGGTCGGTGGGCAAGATTGAACGCGTGGGAAACTGTTCTTTCAAGAAGACTGCAAACGCTTCTGGAAAACGATCGGCAGTATACTGAACGATATTCATATTATATTTACCCGGGGGCGCCGAACAGGCCACGGGCTTCTGACTGACTTTTAGAGGTTCCCGCGATGGGCGTTGCTTCTGAACGAAGACCTTTCTCAGATGAAAAAGTTTCCCTTCAGGGTAGCCTTGATACACGTTAGCACTCATATCCTCCGCGATCGGTTTGAGTTTCTCGTAGCTTGCAGACCCTTGCAAAGATCTTAGCGCCGCGTCGGTAAATTTCTCTGCCCAACGGTCCTCGGATTGCGCTCTTTTATAAACCAGAAAATTGGCTGAAGCATCCTTTCGATCCATTGCGCCTATCTGATCCTCGTCTCTAATAGAAACGGTCTCCCATTTTGATGCTAGCCCGGCGCAGGCTTGCTGGCCTAAAGTACTGGGGCAAGCGGATTTGAGATCCTTTGAAAACCCTCTCCAACTTTCCTCAAACAATGACTTTTGCAGCTTTGCCAGGTCCTCGCTTACCTCCTGGTACAGGCTCAGCCTCTCTATGACTGCTTCCACGGCAGGATCGATGAGCCCCGCCGTTGCGCCGCCAGATTGAATAACCTTTTGAAGCGCGCTCGCAGAGCTGCCCGGTGGTTGTTCGATCTCAACAAACAGTTTCACGTTAACAGGCAAGGTCCTGGGATCAAGCGCCGGAGCTGGACTCCCCGGTTGCTTCAGAGAAAATACCATCCATAGCAGTCTTGGATCTTGACTTACTGGCGAAGATTTCACCGCCTGATAAGAATCGCTGTCAATGAACTGAACCAGTCGCTCGATGTTTTTATTCTCAAGGAGAGCGCGGGTCTTTTCCTCTCTGCTTCCCGGAGCGGTTACTACTTCAACCCGATTGCCGTATTTTTGCAGCGCCTTCTTGACCATCAGTGCGCGTTCTCTCGCGGAAGCCAGAGTATCCTCGTCACTGCTTTCATTTACCGACACCACTAAGCGTGCAATTGTTTTGCCGATTCCTGCGCATTCTTTCCGAACGCTGGCATCTCCTAAAGCGCAGCGAAGCATTCCGATCTCTGCCTGAGTTGGTGGATCAAAAGTGCCGGCGTAAAAACCCACGGTGGCGGCCATCGCCATGGGCGCAAACAAAACCGCAACACTCAAAAAAGCAAAGATTAGAGAAGAGAAACGGCCAAAAAGCTCAAATCGTCTCATGGTTTTTTTTCTCCTTTGCCCGAAGTTCTCGCGCTGTTCCTAATAACATAGTCCCGCTCTGGCAAGCGCGTTTCCGTAATCAAAATCCGCAATCCGAATATCAAAATCGAAACAAACCAAAATACTGAAACCCGAACTACAAATCCCAAATCCGAAACGAGTTTGTTTGCAACTTTGTGATCTTATTTTTGATCATTTGAATGGTTTCGAATTTCGGATTGCGAATTTAGAGTTTTTTCTTGGCGCTCCTTCGCCTCGCTCAAGACATGCTTTACGCCTTTGCGCGAATCTATCCCTTGGACAGGTAGATGTACAGCGAGTTCAGCTCACCCAGTGCAGCACATTGCGAATCACCGACCAGCGCGGCTGCTTGGGTCGCGCATCGCGTCCCAGAATCCAGTGGTCGTAAAACGCCTGGATAGTGCCGTTTTTTCGCTGGAGGTCGATCCAGATGCCGAGAAACCGCGCGAACTCCAGATCTTGCCGCGCCACGGGGTAGGCGAGCGGGAAGCGGATCGCTAGCGGGTGAGGCACTGCGACCGAAAAGGCCGGGTAGAGTAGCGTGAAGTACGAGCCCCGTTCGGGTAATCAGCTGCGGTGAGATCCGTATTTGAGTACCACGCAGCGAACAGCACGAAGCTCAGCGACAGAAGCTTGGCCGCATGGGGAAAGTTGTAGAAAGCGGGAACGATGACATCGGGTGGCGATCCTTCCTGAGACTCTGGTAGACCGTGGGTGGTTAGCAGCTCCTTTGAACGGTCGATGAGAATGGGCAGCACGATGAAGAGTTCACCGGTCGTGAACGCCGTGAGCAGGGCATCCCTGGTCTTGTTGAGTATCTGGAGAACCGGAATCGGGGTGAGGCAGGCAACCAGGCCCGGCAGAACCCAAAGCGAAAGGAGCAGCGCCATCGTCCCGTAGCTGATCAAGTACAGTCGCACTCGATCAAACTGGGCCGCGTCGACCGTCCCCACTATATGCGCCGCGATAGCGAAGAGCCCGATGGGTGTCAGGCTGACCGCAAACTGGTTCGCCCGCTTGAGCGCCCGTTC
>JAHKKJ010000578.1 GCA_020027655.1 Deltaproteobacteria bacterium
TCGCCGCAATATCTCGCCACAACCCGTGGCTGGCCCGGCACCTGGTAGCGCCGGACGCGGTTTGGATAATGACCGTGTCTCTTGAAGTGGTCTTGACACTCCTTGCATTCATCCGTCTCCGCCAGCTTGCCACAAAAACGGCACGCCGTTTTCCATACAGAAAAGTCCATCGGGCTTCAGTCCGTTCGCACCCTGCGTATTTCTTCGAGCTCCTCCAGAGTCCGCGGCCAATCCTGTTTGAGAAGCCGCGACAGCGATCGGTCGGCCAGTAACTTTCCGCCGGTCTGACAGCGCGCGCAGTAGTTGGTTTCGTTTTCTAGGTGGACAATCCGTTGAACCGGCGAGCCGCATACCGGACACGGCTTGCGGTATTTGCCGTGGACGGCCATGTCGGGGCGGAAGGCCGTGACTTTTTCCGGGAAGCCCGATCCTCTTTCCTTGCGCAACCTTTCCACCCAATCGTTTAGCGATTCTCTGATCGCGCGGTAGAGTGTTTCAATTTCGGCGGCCGTCATCTGCTTCGTGAGACGAATTGGCGAGAGCCGCGCGCGATGGAGAATCTCGTCGGAGTAGGCGTTGCCGATCCCGCTGAACAAATGAGGATCGGTGAGCGAGCGTTTTAGCGTGTGATTTTCACGCGTGAGCGCTTCGCTGAATTGTTCGAGGCTCGCATCGAAGACTTCCAGACCGCCGGGATCATGCTCTTGCAAAGCGGCCTCTCCGTGTACCACGTAAATCGACGCGCGCTTCTTGGTCCCGGCCTCGGTTAAGAGCAGCGTGCCATTGGGCAAATCGAACGCGGCCTGTCCGTATTTGCGGGCGATCTTTGCCCCTTTCGACTTCCAGTGAAACCGCCCGGCGATCATGAGGTGAACGACGAGAAAAAGTTCGTCTTCCAGCGCGAAGACGATGCGCTTGCCGAGACGCCGAAGCGCCAACACTCTCTTTCCTTCAGCGGCACCGATCGGCGGATCGAAGGAGCGCAAGACAAACGGGCTACCGACACGGATTTTCTGAATCGGCTGATTCAGGACCCGCTCCGAGAGCGCCTCGATAACAGTAACGTCCGGAAGTTCAGGCATGCTTATTGGGTCTTTACCAGCAGCCACGCGTCTATTCAATTGCGTGGCCGGTCACTGCCGTTGACTTGACACCCTTGCTTTTCCGACCCGTTTTATCTAGAAACCAAGGTCATGAAGATCATAAGACTCTATACCGGCACGGACAACGAGTCCCACTTCGAAGAAAAAGAGGTCGACTTCAAGCTCAGCGGCGACACGGAAGTTAGTGCCACCGAACCGGCCACAGGAATTATTTTCCGCCAAGCGCCCGCGACCCACCTGAGCGACTTTCATCCCGCGCCGAGACGCCAATACGTCATCACGCTATCGGGACAGGTGGAGATCGAGACCGGCGACGGCACCGTGAAACGTTTCGGGCCGGGCGACGTGATGCTTGCTGATGACACCACCGGCCACGGCCATATTACCCGGGTCGTCGGCAATCAGCCTCGCATCTATGTCATGATTCCTCTGAAGTAAGGAAAGCCCCATCACCGGTGAAATTCGCATCGGTCCTCCCCGGCGGGACCTCTTGACGATTTGCATCGTCCCGTGCGCCAATCTGATGCCGTCGATGATGGTAGCGAGCTTGGGCATCGCTCTTCCTGAAATCCGTCAAACCTTTTCACTTTCCACGATCACAGCCGGCAGCCTATTCTCGGTAATGATGATGATCGCTGCGCTAACGAGCTTCATCGCTGGCCGCCTCGCGGACAGAATGGGCCGGAAGACCGTGCTCATTAGCGGCCTGACCTTTCTAGCTTTGGGCTTCGGCTCCGCGGGCATCACTAGCGATCGCCTGCTCTTTTTCTTTTTTCTCGCGCTCACGGGGATCGGCTACGGTTTCACGCCGCCGTCGCTCTACGCGATTATGTCCGATCTGCTGCCGAATCGCCGCGGGCTCGGTGCGAGCCTCGTGTCAGTTTCGTATGGAATCGGTGGCGCCATCGGCGCCGTACTGGCGAGTCGAATCATCGCCGCCTTCGGCTGGCGCGCGGCCTTCGTGACTGTCGGTGGCATTGCTGCCGTGGATATGCTGCTGCAACTTTTTTGGATTCGAAATATTTCTTCGATACGGACCGCGAACCGCAGCAGCTCGTTCAAAGACGCGCTTACCACTCCCATTCTGATTCTCGCGCTGGCTGAGTTCATCGGCGGTTCGGTGTTCTGGAGTTCCGCGGCGTGGACACCGACGCTGCTGCGCGTCGCTAAAATGCTCACACTGCAAGAAACCGGTTGGTTGATGGGCCTGTTGAGCCTGGCAAATATGCTCGGATCGTTTTCACTCGGGTCGCTGTCCGACAAATTCGGACGCAAACTGGTTATCGCGCTCAGCGCCTTCCCCGCAGCTGCGACGGCTTTCGTGGTCTACTATCGGTTGGAATCGGTGGCAGCCATCGCGGTGGGCATTTTTGTCTTCGGCACTCTCAAAGCTTCTGTGCCGGCGTTGGTGGTGGCGCTGGCTCAGGAGGCCGCGCCCGCGGGCAGCGCCGGCACCGCCAGCGGTATCATCATGTCGCTACATTACACCTCGGGGGTGCTGGCGCCGCTAATTGCGGCGCAGCTCATCACCGGCACCGGCGACATCGTCCTGGCAATGATCCTGGTTTCTTCGGTTCCGCTCGTCCTCTATGGCAGCCTGATCGGCGCAGTGCGGGAACGCAGCCCCACAATAGCGCGTTAGCAGCGACTTTAAAGAGTTCAAATCGTTCAAGCCGTTCAAATTGTTCAAAACGATTCTTGGACACAATGGATCGGGCGCTTCTAGCGGAACCAACTCAGCAGTAAGACTAAGGTCGTTCCGATGATCATCCCGGTCACCGGGCTCTTGGTCCGATGAGCCACGAAGACCGCAAGGACCAATGCCGCGGCCCGATGCGGCGCTGTCCCACTGTCGAAGCGAGCGCCCGTCACAAAGAGAGTATTGGAGATGATCCCGCAGATAAAGGAATAGGATAGATAACGCAAAAAACGATCCCAGACTTCGGGAAATTTATTCCCGATAAAGAGTATCTGCGGCAATACACGGGCCGCGTAAGCGAGCCCTCCCATCACCAGAATAACTGTTACGCGCGTTTCATCCATTGTTCCAAACTCCAGCCCACCGTCGCGACAACAATCGCCGTCGCGATCCAACCCCAATCCGGACTCAGCAAGGTCGCCGGAATCGTGGCGACCAGGGTCGCAAGACAAATGAGCGGCAGAACCCGCCCGCGCATATCGATCACCAACAATCCCGCAAAGTAGCCGGGAAGAATAAACTTCAGTCCTTCCTCGAATCCTCCGGGCAACCCTTGAGCGACTTCATGCCCGACCCCCGTCCCCACAACCCAGACTAAAAAACTGGTTATCCCAACGCCTAAGAAGAAGGAGAGATTGTTTTGTCCATCGATGGGAGCCTGATCGATCGTAGCTCCGCCTCGCGACTCGAATTCTTGCCGAAAACGGAGATAGGGAATCACGAAACTGCTGGCAACAATAAAGTGAGCGGCCGGCAGCAAGCGCCAAAGTCGCACCCCACGAAAATAGGGCGCCAGAGCGGTGCTCATCGGTAGGAAACGAAGATTCATCAGGGAAGCGGCGAGAAGAATCTGCAGGGAAGACTTTTCTGCTGCGATGGGAGCCAATACGGCGAACTGGGCTGGACCCGAGTAAACCCAGGCCGACATCAGGATCACTTCTCCCAGGTGAAACCCATGCGCCTGGGCGGCGATGCCCCAAGCGAGCGACGACGGAACGAAAGCAATCCAGATCGGGATAGCAGCTTTCGCCCCTTGGCGAAACCGCGGAGAGAAAAGCATCTAACTGACAGTCCACATCTCTTGGGCTGCAGGCGCTAAATCTTATCATCGCGCCAAGACGCCAAGAACGCAAAACAACTTCTTTTAACAGGAGAGAACAGAGGAAACGAAGTTTTTCAACTCAACTCTGTTATCTCCGTTACCTCCTGTAAAAAAATCAATTTTATTCCGTCTCCGGTCTTGGCGCCCTTTGCGCCTTTGCGCGATTCCCGATTGCGGCTCCGCTGCGCTGGGTTCTTTGTGGTTAACTTTCTTACAATCCTAGAATTCGCTCTGCGTTGCCGTGAAAGATTTTCTCCATCAGCTCATCCGGGTAACCCAGTTCATTCCACTCCCTGAAAACGCGATCAAACGGGATGCTCGGATAGTCGCTGCCGAACATGATCTTGTCCTTAAGCCGGCCTTTGATATCCCGCTTTAGAGCGTCCGGGAAATACTGGGGTGCCCAGCCCGATAGCTCCCATGACACATTGCCCTTGTGCAACGCCACGGCGATCATCTCGTCCGTCCACGGCCATCCAGGGTGCGCGGCTACGATCTTAAGATTTGGGAAGTCAGCGGCGAGTTGATCGATGGCGGATGGGTGCGCGTGTCTTATGACGGCGCCCAAACCACCGGGCATACCGGCGCCCATTCCGGTGGTCCCGACATCGATCATTACCGGAACGCGTAATTCGTTGATCGTCTCCCACAAGGGATAAAACCGCCGCTCGTCGACGGAAAAATGGCCCATGATGGGATGAAAGTGAAAACCCAGT
>JAHKKJ010000579.1 GCA_020027655.1 Deltaproteobacteria bacterium
GCCGTCATCCTCGCCTGCGGCGGCTACGAAAATGACGACGTGATGAAGCTACAATACTTCGAAGCCCAGCCGGTGTATCCGGTCTATCTTGGTAACACGGGCGATGGTGTCAAGATGGCGCAGAAAGCCGGGGCAGGACTGTGGCATATGTGGCATTTTCACGGTGGCTACGGGTTCAAGTTTCCGGAGCTGCCGTTTGCCATACGACATGTCTGGGCGGGGCCGCGGAATGAAAACCGCAAGATGATCTGGATCGCCGTAGATCGATTCGGCAAGCGCTTCATGGATGAATATCCGCCGGCCCCTCAGGACACCGGAACACGGTCGCTGGAATTTTATGACGCCGACATCCAAGATTACCCGCGCATCCCTTGTTATCTGATCTTTGACGAAGAAGGGCGAAAGCTCGGACCGATTGGCATCCCCATCGTCAATGACGCGCGCTATGACGCGAAGTGGAGCGACGACAATCTTCCGGAGATGAACAAGGGCTGGATCAGGAAAGGCAACAGTATCGAAGACATTGCCGGGCAAATTGATGTGAACCCTAAAACTCTCAAAGCCAGCGTGGAGCGGTGGAATTCACTTTGCGGCGAAGGTGAAGACAAGGATTTTCGCCGCCCACCGAAAACCATGATGCCCATCGCAACTCCCCCCTTCTATGTGATGGAAGCCTGGCCCATCGTGAACAATACTCAGGGCGGCCCGGAGCACGATGTTAAACAGAGAGTTTTAGACCCGATGAAGAAGCCAATCCCTCGTCTCTATGTGGCCGGCGAGATCAGCTCGATCTACGGTCATCTCTATTTAGAGGCGGGAAATATCACCGAATGCTTTGTCGCGGGCAAAATCGCGGGAACAAACGCGGCCCAGGAGCAGCCTTGGGAATAAGCGAATCCAAAACAACCGCAGACAAGCTAGCGCGGCTGAACCGCAACCAAAACTCGGAAAGGCCGCAAAGGCGGGAGACGGAATAAAAATAGTTTTTTTACAGGAGGTAACGGAGGTAACAGAGACGAATAAAGAACTTAGTTTCCTCTGTTCTCTCCTGTTAGAAGAGGTCACTTGGCGTTCTTGGCGTCTTGGCGCGAGAAAATCCGTTTTGGATAGACACGGGCCACCGGAAAATTTGCACAAGCCGCAAAAACAAACATGGCGATGCAAAGGACGCAAAAAAGAATTAACTACAAAGTAACGATTGATGTAGGAGCGTGGTTCATCGGGCCCGCTGGAAGATACGACGAAAAAGAAAATTGACCGGGATAAAACATCATTGCATTACGTCACAATATGCACCGATCCCACAGTACCAAATGCATTTTAAGCGTCTCTTCTTGTCTTATTCTCGCCCCCTTTGACGGGGGAGACTTTAGAGAGGGGGTGCCAAGTCTAGTCTCTTATATCCTGCAATAACCACTCGGTGGGAATCTCCCGTCCTAGCCCCTTTTCTTTCGCCAGCTCGTAAACTTTTCCCGCCACGGCAAAGAACTGCGCGCCTTGAATATTGCCGCGCTCTGAGTATGTGATTTGTTTCCGAGACGTCCGGCCGTGCTTTCTCCCGCTCAGGATTTCCGATAAAAAGACTGCACGATCTTCGGCGATCACTCCATGTCCCCTTTCGTCTGCGCGCTTCATTTCAAAGCCGGCGTTTTCTTTGGACTTGGCTGCGTAGGTCAGATATTCGTCCGCCACACCGAATTCCGGCAAACCCCACGGCGCCGGCGCATTACCGAGACGAAGCGATACGTCGATGCGCTTTAGGGTATCCTCATCCGGCTTGCCTCCAACGCAAGTCACATGCGTACCTTCTTCCAGCCATTTGCCGATAACAATCGGCACCGCCGAATCCGTGCAACCCGCCACGATGTCAGCTCCCTTGTAAACGTCTCGAGGATTGGCCACCGTTTTTACGTTGAGACCGTACTTCTCCGCGATTTCCCTCGCATACGCATCCCGATTGGTCTTCGTAGGACTATAGACCTGGATCTTTTTGATCTTGCGCGCGAGCAGAAACGACTCAACATGGGAGCGGGCCATGCCGCCGGAGCCGATCATCCCGACGACCTCGGCATCCTCCCGCGCCATGTACTTGGCGCCGATGCCGGAGTCTGCCCCGACCCTCATATGTTGCAGGTAGCCGTCATTGATCAGGGCCAGGGGCTCGCCGTTCTCGATGCTGGTTAAGAGAATCAGGCCGCAAAATCGGCCGGGACGCACGCAGTATTTTTCTTGCGTGATCGCCCCTTGATATTCTTGTTCATAGATCACGTCCGATTTCATTCTTATGGCGAAGTAGCCGGACATGGAGCCGCCTTCCATCGTTCCCCATTGATAGATCTTTTCCTGATCCTTGGTGGGAATCTGAATGTCGATGCGCGGCCGGCAGACCGCTTCCTGCCGGGTCAGCTCGATATAAGCGCGCTCAAGAGCGCTCATGGTGATTTCCATGGTGAGGACACTTTTCACATCTTGGTTATTGAGAATAAGGGTCATTGCGTTGGTCCTTTGTGCTGCCTATATGACCTTTGTATTGCTATCCGAAAGTTTTCGTAGCTTGCGCGAATCTTCTGGCCGTCCGTAGCTTTCGGGGTACAGGTACAAATATTGTTCTCGCGCCAAGACGCCAAGAACGCAAAGTGACCTCTTCTAACAGGAGAGAACAGAGGAAACGAAGTTCTTTATTCGTCTCTGTTACCTCCGTTACCTCCTGTAAAAAAACTATTTTTATTCCGTCTCCCGCCTTGGTGCCCTTTGCCCTTCGACCCTGCTCAGGGTGGTGAGTTTATTGAACCACGCCTTTGCGCGAGTTCCTCCGATTTGCTTGCGGCTTCGCCGCGCGTTTCCTTCTTTGTTTATACGTGAACCGCAGAACCGACACCGACCAGAATACATGCCTGACTCGATGCTGTACAAATAGCCTTAGCCTGTGTCAAGCGCACGACACTTCCAAAAAAATGTTTGCAATGACACCGCCATTTAAAATATGATCCGTGCTACTGACTATGAGTATTCGAGGAAAAGCTGCAATCGCCGGTATCGGCGAGACGCCAACCGATCGTCTCGGGTCAAAACCCGGCGAGCCGCGCAAATCGAGCGCGGAATATATTTCCTGGGCGATGCGCCTGGCTCTTGAAGACGCCGGGCTCAGTCTCAAGGATTTCAACGGTCAGGGTTTAGGGGTGACTATCCCCACTGCCTATCCGCAACCTTTTTGGCCCGAAGAGGTAGCCGAGATTCTCGGCATCACGCCCGGATTTCTCCTCGGCGGCGCCACGGGCGGCGCTGGATCGGTATCGCTCTTAGGTGGGATGGCGGCGGCGATCAATTCGGGCTTGATTGATGTCGCTCTGTGTATCGGCGCGGCGGCGCCTTTTTCCGAACACTTCGGCGGCGGCATACAGCCCGGCGACATGCGCGACTGGGAGATTCCCTACGGCACCATGGGGCCCAACAGCAAAATCGCCATGGTCATGCGCCGCCACATGCACCAGTACGGCACGACCCTCGATCATCTCGGCAAAATCGCGGTGGCGGGCCGTTATCACGCCAGCCTAAATCCCGCCGCTTACTTGAGAAAGCCGATCACTATCGAGGACTACAAAAATTCGCGGCTCGTAGCCGATCCGGTTCGGTTGCTTGACTGCGTGTTGCCTGCGAACGGC
>JAHKKJ010000580.1 GCA_020027655.1 Deltaproteobacteria bacterium
TGGGAGCTTTGGCCGGCGGTCCATCGCGATGGCAGGTTGGGCGCCGGCGACTACGATGAAAAAGTCAAGCAGTATCATCTCTACGTGCAATGGCAGGCCGAAGAGCAGATGCGCGCGCTGGCAGAAAAGACCAGAACTGGCGGGCCGGCGCTTTACCTCGACTTTCCACTGGGAGTAAACCGCGACGGCTACGATGTCTGGCGCGAGCGCCGAGTGTTTGCTTTAGACGCCAGCGGAGGCGCGCCGCCGGACAGCTTTTTTACCAAGGGTCAGAACTGGGGCTTCCCGCCGCTGCAGCCCGACGGGCTTCGACAGCAAGGCTATCGTTACTATATCGATTGTCTGCGCCATCATCTCCAGTATGCGGGAATGCTCCGTATCGACCATGTCATGGGACTCCACCGTCTATTTTGGATCCCTCGCGGCTTTGGGCCCAGCGAAGGAGTTTACGTCCGCTATCCGGCTGATGAATTCTATGCGATCTTGAGTTTGGAATCGCACCGGCATCAGGTCCAAATAGTCGGTGAGAATCTCGGCACCGTACCGCCCTACGTGAACACAGCCCTGGCAAAACGTCGAATCCACGGCATGTACGTGAGCCAATTCTGCGTAACCGCGGATCCGCAGAGCGCGCTTCAAGAGCCCGCTCACGACGACGTGGCCAGTCTAAACACCCATGATACGCCGACCTTCGCCGGCTTTTGGCAGGAAAAAGACATTGAGGATCGGCTTGCGCTGGGACTGCTATCTCCAGCGGAGGCGCAAATTGCGCAGCAGGACCGCGCATGTATCCGTGAAGCGCTCATCACCTATTTAAAATCGCGCGGCTGGCTAGCAGGAGAATCTCCGGAACCTCTGGCGATTCTGCGCGCTTGGCTCTCTCAGCTGGCGAGCGGGGATGCCTATCTGCTGCTGTTGAATCTGGAAGATCTCTGGCTTGAGCCGCTTCCACAAAATGTCCCCGGGACCTGGGAGGAACGACCCAACTGGAAACGCAAAGCGCGGTTTTCGTTAGATGAGATTCGCAACATGGATTCCATTACAGATATTTTGAAAGGAATCGACGAAATCCGCAGCCGCGCTTCCTCACCTTAGTGATTTCCCGCGCGACGGCGTCTCAATGTAAATCTCCCCTGACCCCTCTTTTTCAAAGAGGGGTAGTGCTCCGCAATCAAATAATTCTCCCGCAATATTTTCAAAACTGTCGTCGTGGTCTTGGATTTGCCCTGGACACGCGTCATCGTTTAGTTGTCCAGAAAATTGCGACAACGGTTTAAGCAGCCGCATTGTATCATTTGGGCAAGCAAGGCTGTTCAAGCTTCAAAGCCCGCCCTGAGCTTGTCGAACGGGTTCTAGGTTCATGCTTCAACTAGTCCTAGAACATTAACTTTGAACCTTGAACAATAGAAGCCCGAAGGCGTACTACTAGAGGGAGGTTTTTGATGAAAGTATGGCCGGGCAATCCCTATCCGCTGGGAGCCACTTGGGACGGATCCGGTGTGAACTTCGCCCTGTTCTCAGAAAATGCTACGGGAGTAGAGCTTTGCCTGTTCGACGGCGAAAACCGAAACCGCGAGGTGAAGCGAATCCGGATGACCGACCAGACCAACCAGGTATGGCATGTCTATTTGCCGGAAGCGAGGCCGGGACAGCTCTACGGCTATCGTGTGCATGGACCTTATAGTCCTGCCGAAGGTCACCGGTTTAACCCAGCCAAACTCCTTTTGGATCCCTACGCCAAGTCCATTGCCGGACGTATACGTTGGAGCGATGCGCTCTTCGGCTATACCATCGGACACCCCGACGCCGACTTATCGATAGATGAACGTGATAGTGCCGATGGGCTGCCGAAGTGCGTGGTGGTCGATCCGGCTTTCAGTTGGGGACAAGATGCACCCCTTCGGATTCCCTGGCACAAGACGCTGATCTACGAAATGCACGTGAAGGGATTCACGGCGCGGCATCCTAAGGTGCCCAAAGAGCTGAGAGGCACTTATGCCGGTCTGACCCATCCGGCCGTCGTCGATTATCTCAAATTCTTGGGAATTACGGCTGTTGAACTGATGCCGGTTCATCAATTTGTCGCCGATAAATCCCTCGTGGATCGAGGCCTGACCAATTACTGGGGATATAACTCAATCGGTTTTTTTGCGCCGGAGTCCCGCTATGCGTCGACGGGAGTGCTCGGGGAGCAAGTGGCAGAGTTTAAAACCATGGTGAAGACCTTTCATCGTGAAGGCATCGAGGTCATCATCGATGTCGTTTACAACCACACCGCAGAGGGAAACCACCTCGGACCCACCCTGTGCTTTCGAGGAATCGACAATGCCTCTTATTACCGTCTGGTGGACGATCGCCGCTATTACATGGATTACACCGGGTGCGGAAATACCTTGAATATGACTCACCCGCGAACCCTTCAGCTGATTATGGACAGCCTGCGCTATTGGGTGCTCGAGATGCACGTCGATGGATTTCGCTTTGATCTGGCGTCCACGCTCGCACGAGAGCTTCATTCAGTGGATCGCTTGGGCGCGTTCTTTGACATTATTCACCAGGACCCCGTGCTGTCGCAGGTGAAGCTCATCGCGGAACCCTGGGACTTAGGGGAAGGTGGTTATCAAGTGGGGAATTTTCCGGTTCTGTGGGCCGAGTGGAACGCGGAATACCGCGACACGGTAAGACGGTTCTGGAAGGGGGATGGCGGTTTGGTGGGAGGTCTAGCGTTCCGCCTGACTGGGAGCAGCGATCTCTATGATAGAGGGGGACGTCGTCCCTACGCGAGTATAAACTTTGTGACCGCCCATGACGGTTTCACTTTAACCGATGTCGTCAGCTACAACGAAAAACACAACGAAGCCAACGGAGAAGAAAACCGTGACGGTCACAATGAGAATTTGAGCTGGAATTGCGGCGCGGAAGGCCCCACCGACAACAAAGAGGTTCTCGCCTTGCGGGCCCGCCAGCAGCGTAATTTCCTGGCGACCTTGATTCTCTCTCAAGGGGTTCCGATGCTGTTGGCGGGTGACGAGATCGGACGCACGCAACGGGGCAACAATAACGCTTATTGCCAGGACAACGAAGTATCCTGGATGGACTGGAAGCTCGATCGTTCGAAACGGGACCTGTTGGAATTCACCCAATTGTTAATCCGACTGTTTCATCAACATCCGGTCCTCCGGCGCCGGGTATTTTTTCAAGGGCGCAGGATCCGCGGCTCGGAGGTCAAAGACCTGGCTTGGTTTAAACCGGATGGGAAAGAAATGACGGACGATGACTGGAACAACGAATTCGCCCACTGCCTCGGGCTGCGGCTCGCCGGCGATGCCATAGAAGAAGTCGACGCTCGCGGCAACCGGATTCTCGATGACACTCTGCTGATCCTATTGAACGCGCACCATGAGCCGGTTGACTTTGTTCTCCCGGCGCACCGTCGCAAGGTGCGTTGGCAGGTCGTCTTCGACACTAAGGAGGAAAAAATCAAGCGTCTACAGCGGCTGATCCGGGGCGGAAACGAATACCCACTGGAAGCCCGCTCAATGGTATTGCTACGGCTGCCTCACCATGAGACCGGGGAATCGAAAGATCTGGAAACAAATTCGTTTAACGGCGCTGTTCTGTGAGACCTACTGCGGCGGGTGCGCTACGTTGCCGGCGGCTTT
>JAHKKJ010000108.1 GCA_020027655.1 Deltaproteobacteria bacterium
ATTCCCGATAGAAGCATTCGGGAATGACGGACTTTAAGAGGTCTGGGATTAGCTCTTTACGCAGCAAGCTACGGGGAATCAAACCCGCAGTGATTGAACTGAACAGACGAACCGTCATCAATTACTGCGGTTCTTTAATAACGGGAGCCTTTGCCGCGCCGTTGCCTGTTTGCGGCTCGCCAATCAATCGGAAAGAGTTAAAGACCTCTGTAAGCCTTTGGTTCTCCTGCGTCGCCGCCGGGTCGTAAAACGTCGTCATGGTGAAGTTAACGGAGTAGTCCTTGTTGAAGGGGAAGGCATGAATGCCGGCCACAATGATGGGTTTTCCGTTTTTCATCTCATTGAGCGTTGCAATATAAAATTTGACCCCGAATTCATTCGAGATATCGCGGCGCTCGCCGACCTTCATGTTCACTGCCTTGATCCCCTCCGAGATGGATTGGTAGATCTGCGTGATGGTTTGTTGCATCATCGCGCCGACGCGCTCTGCTCGCTCGGAACCGTTTTCGAAGTCGGTTTTCTTAAGGGTTGTTTTTGTTTTATCGACGACTACCATGAAGGAGCTTCCCTCCGTCCCTTGCAGCAAGAGCCGAATATCCCTGTTGGCATCGCCCTCGGGCAACCGTTGGAGCTTCCAACTGGCGGGATACTGAAACACATAGCCGTAGTCCCGGTCGTAATGCTCTTGCACGTTCATCTGGGCGCTCGCTGGGGGAGATTTGATGAGAGCCAGCACGACCAGCAAGCTGCAAGTCCACAACCAGAAGTGTCTCGGCGGGAGGGGCTTTAGCACCGATTTCACGACTTCATAAGGCTATCATAGATTTCACGACTAACAACAAGAAACATCCCGCTGCGTCATAATGGAGTACGCCCTGGTCGGTCTCTGGTTGCCGTCCATATTTTCCGCTCCGAATGAATCACCCCGCAGCAAGCTGCGGGGTATCAAGTGGCCCTCGGATGACTTTTCTCAAAGTTGTCACCCCCGAATGTTTTAATCGGGGGTCCAGTCCGAAATTCGCCTGGATTCCCGCTAAAAGCATGCGGGAATGACGGACTCTGGCAGTGCAACCGACTATCACTACGCAGCAAGCTGCGAGGAATTGACCCCAAAGCGATTAAAACCCTGCCGTTCATCCCTTGCCCGATTCCAGGAAAATAGGTAATTTAGCTTGCAACTGGAGCCCCATTGACGAAACAGTACATTCTCAAAAATACACCTCTTTCAACTCATCGTTCCTCAGGCCTCGATTATCGCAACGAGCTCAACGACGCTCAGTATCAAGCGGCCACGACGGTCGAGGGGCCTTTGTTAATTATCGCCGGCGCTGGAACCGGCAAGACCCGCACCTTGGTTTATCGCGTTGCGCATCTTATCGATATCGGCGTCGATCCCCGTTCCATCTTGCTGCTGACTTTCACCCGCCGGGCTGCCGAGGAGATGCTGCGGCGCGCCAGCCTGCTGATCGATAGCCGCTGCAGCCAAGTCGCCGGAGGAACCTTTCATTCGTTCGCCAACTTGGTGTTGCGCCAGTTCGGTCGTCGCAGCGGTCTCTCTCCTTCCTTTACGATCATGGACCGGTCGGATAGCGAAGACGCCATTCAGCTGCTGCGAACCGAGATGGGTCTGAATTATAAAGACAAGCGGTTTCCACGCAAGCAGACGGTGGCGGAAATATTCAGCATGGCCGTCAACAAACAAACCACCGTGCCGGATCTGCTTGAGCGAGAGTACCCCCATCTCTATGATTCACTGGACGATCTGCTGCGGCTCTATGAGCGTTACGTCGACTACAAGACAACTAAAGCGCTCCTCGACTACGACGACCTTTTAACCAAGCTGAAGGATCTTCTCAGCAACCAGGAAGAGGTACGCCGCCGTCTTTCCCAGATTTACCAGTTCATCATGGTCGACGAGTATCAGGACACCAATTCTCTTCAGGCGCAGATCATCCGGTTGCTGGCCGCCACGCACAATAACGTGGCTGTCGTGGGAGACGATGCGCAGAGTATCTATTCATTTCGCGGCGCCAATTTTCGCAACATCATGGATTTTCCCGAGGCGTTTCCCGGGACCCGCATCATCAAACTCGAAGAAAACTACCGCAGCACGCAGCCGATTCTGAATTTGACCAACAAAATCATCCAGCTCGCCAAAGAGCGTTATGACAAGCGACTCTTTACCCACAAACAGGAGGGTGAGACCCCCGTTCTGGTCCAGGCCGAGAGCGAACAAATGCAGTCCCGCTTCGTCTGCCAGAAGATCTTGGAGCTGCGCGAGGAGGGCGTGCCGCTCTGGGACATCGCAGTCTTGTTTCGATCGAGCTTCCATTCGTTCGACTTGGAACTGGAGCTGGCGCGGCACAATATTCCGTTTATCAAGCGCGGCGGTTTCCAGTTCATGGAAACCACTCATATCAAGGATCTCTTGGCCCACTTGCGCATCCTCGCCAATCCACAGGATACGATTTCGTGGAACCGGGTTTTGCTGCTCTTGGAAGGAGTCGGGCCGCAAATGAGCCAGAAGATCACCGCCTGGCTCCTGGAAGGAAGCCAACCCGTGGAGCGGTTGCGCACCTTTCAAGCCAAAGCCAAGATTGCTCACGAACTCAAAACCTTGGCCCAGGTCCTACAATACGCATCGCAAGCGGAACGGCCCGCAGAGCAGACGCAGTATCTGATGCAGTACTACGCGCCTATCCTTAAGCGAAGCCACCCGGACGATCACCCGAAGCGGCTTCGGGATCTGGAGCACTTTCAGGGAATCACTGACCGATATCGCAGTCTAGAACGTTTGTTGGCCGACATGGCTCTGGAACCTCCCAACGATAGCGTCGGAGGCGTCTTGGCCGTGGACCCGGACGAGGGTCCGGTGATCCTTTCTACGATCCATTCTGCGAAGGGCCTGGAGTGGCATTCCGTCTTCATCATTTGGGCTTTGGAGGGAAGATTCCCCTCCTTCTATAATATCAACACGGACGAGGAACTCGAAGAAGAGCGCCGGCTCTTGTATGTCGCGGCCACGCGGGCCAAAGAAAATCTTTTCATCAGCTACCCGATCAAGATCTTCGACCGCGGACTACGCATGGTCCTGTCTCGTCCCTCTCAATTCATCGAGGGTATTTCCGAAGACCTGCTTGAGCCGGTCACGGTTGTCGATGAGGAAAGAAATTGGGGTTGGGAGCCTTAGCTATGGTGCAATTTCTGCTCAATGTCGTCGTGTTCGTCAGTGGGGCCGTATTGATGAGTCTTGAGATCGTCGGCAGCCGCGTGCTGGCCCCTTACTTCGGCAACTCGATTTTTGTTTGGGGAAGCCTGATCTCTGTCGTTCTGGCCGCATTGAGCGTCGGCTACTACTGGGGCGGGTGGCTTTCAGCCCGCGAGCCTTCCTATTCCCGGCTTCTGATACTGCTGGTGATTCCGGGCGTTCTGATTTTTTTTCTGCCATTTATCTACCCCACCGTTAATGAGTGGATTGCCGGTATCGATTTCGGTACCCGGCTGAACCCTCTGATCGCGAGCAGCATCTACTTCCTGCTGCCGGGAGTTTTTTTGGGAACCATCTCGCCCTACGTCATACGTTTGGCGGCGACTAAACTTTCCACTGTCGGCAGCACGGCCGGAACCCTCTATGCCGTTTCTACCTGCGGCAG
Organism: Deltaproteobacteria bacterium; assembly: GCA_020027655.1. GTDB lineage: Bacteria > Desulfobacterota > Binatia > UBA9968 > UBA9968 > DAIRFP01. The sequence goes on from JAHKKJ010000108.1 coordinate 3,654, forward strand.
TATCTTTGGTACCCTCTTGACTGCTTTCTACTTGATACCGCTTATGGGTGTCAGTAATATCATCCACTTTTTGGGTATGATATTGGTCTGCCTTTCACTGGTCGTGGTGCCCCTGGTAAGGATAAGAGCACTTGAGCTGGCCCGCGCGGTGACGACAATATCGGTTATTGTTGGATCGATCACGATGCCCTGGACACCGGCCCTTTGGGCGCGAACGAAAACACTGCTGGAGAAGGATACGTTCTACCATCGCATTCGCATCGAAGAAGATGAGGAAGCCCGGTATATGTACTTCGACCGGACCTTGCAAAGCGCCATGAACCTGAAGGATCCTACGGCGCTACGCCTTGTCTATTCGCGCTATACCTCATTGGGCTTCGCCTTTAGACCCGATGCGAAGAAAGTGCTCATTATCGGGCTCGGCGGCGGCTCGATCCCGAAAAAGCTCCAGAAGGAATTTCCGTCCTTGGAGATCGACGTTGTCGAAATTGATCCTGAAGTGATCCAACTGGCAAAGACTCATTTTAACGTTCGTGACGGAAAAAATCTCCGACTCCACGCCCAAGACGGACGGCTTTTTTTAACTCGTACTTCGAATCAGTACGATATCATCCTGATCGACGCCTATTATTCGGACGCCATGCCGTTTCACCTTGCCACACGCGAGTTTTTTGAGCTGGCGCAGCGAAAACTGACTCCCAACGGCATCGTCGTCGCCAATCTCATTAGCGCCGTCACCGGCCCTTCTGGTAAGATCGCCCGTGCCTTTGTCAAAACCCAGCGCCGCATCTTCCCGCAGATTTACGTTTTTGCCGCGCGCCGTGCGGACAACGTCAGCGTGGACACGATACAAAACGTGATCGTCGTCGCCACCAAAGACAAACAACGCCTCGATATCAAGGAAGTCGTCAAGCGCGCCGCCGCCCTCGACAAAGGTCTCTTCCCCGATCCTATCAACGACCTTAGCGTGGCTTACTATGACGGCGTGTTACCCGACCAAGACGTTCCCGTATTGACCGATGACTACGCGCCGACGGATAATTTGCTCCATCCTTAGCTTATTGCTCTCATCTTGCTCTTTGGTGAGGCCATCGTCACCTGAAAGGCTGGTCAAGGTGAAGATCCTTGCCGACTCGAGCATCAGGAAAAACGATCGTCGTTGGCACGACGAAATTGAACAAAAATTTGCCGCCGCCGCCGATTTCTTTGAGGGGGAGTTTGGCATCCGATTGGTAGCACACAAGATCCAGCCATGGCCATTAGAACAAAACGTGGCATCCACGGCCGAGCTCCTGAGAGACCTTAAACAGCACGTGCCGTTGAGAGACAAAGAGGGCAGTTATGACATCGTCATCGGGTTTACCCAACTACCGGGAAGGATAAGTCCTGGCCATGGCCGGGTGGACGAGATCGGCAATTGTCGGGACGGCTTGGGAAATTATATAGCCATTTCGGCCACCGAAACTCTCCGATCCGGCGAGCGAGAATCGCTTCTCGGAAACTCAGACGTCTTGACTCTGATCCACGAACTGGGCCACCTTTTTGGCGCTGAACATGTGGATGATCGCAGGTCCATTATGGCCGTCCACTTCAACCCGTTTACCGATTTTGATCCGAAAAATCGGGAAATTATTCTCAACAATAAATTTTGCCCGTTTAGGAAGAGCTGAAGGGTGTTGAAAAACATCCGCATTATCCTGGTTCGCCCGCGCGGCTCGGGCAACATCGGCTCCATCGCGCGGGCGATGAAAAATATGGGTCAGACCGAGCTGGCCATAGTCGGTAAGGCACGAACCCGAAGTTTTTGGGCAAGAGCGATGGCCGTCCACGGCCGGGATATACTCGAAAACGCGAAATGCTACGGCACGATACGGCAAGCGATTGCCGACTGTGCCCTTGTCGTTGGAACAACCTGTAGATCCGGGCTCTATCGCAGACACAGCCAAACACCACGTGAGGTCGCTGCGGATATCGTGGCTGCGACGCGAACCGGAAAGGTCGCCTTAATTTTTGGCCCCGAGGATCATGGCTTGAGCAACAAAGATCTGGAACACTGCCAGCTACTCATGACGATTCCGACTCACCCGGATTACCAATCGCTCAACGTAGCGCAGGCCGCCGTCATCTGTCTTTATGAACTTTACCTTGCGTCACTGGCTCCGGTAGAGAATTCCGGAATTCAGCGCGCCCCGGCTGAGGATGTTGAGCGCCTGTTTGACCGGATGCGGGTGGTCTTATTGAAGATCGGGTTTCTCGATTCGGAGAATCCCGAGCATATGCTCTTAGCCTTCCGCCGAATCCTGGGCCGAGCGGGACTTGAAGACAAGGATGTGCGAATCTTTACGGGCTTGTTTCGCCAGATCGACTGGTATACGGATCAGGGATGGAAAGTATTGGAAGAGAAACGCCAGCGCGGAATCAAAGCTCGTTAATATGCTGAAAAAGTTCCGTTCACCCTTCGACACGCTCAGGGCGAACGGAGTAGTCTTTGAAATCAATGGGTGATTTTCCGTTCATGCTGAGCTTGTCGAAGCATAGAAAAACGCTTTTTAAGGGCCTCGTAGGAGAAAAACCGTGAATATCAATCATTTCGATGTGAAAAAAACTGTCCTGCTTTTCTTCGACACTCTAAATGGCTATTACCACGGCGGGGACGCAGCAGCCAAGGCGCGAATGAAACTGTGGGTCGACAACGCCGTGCGGCTCATGAAGGCCGGTAGAGAGGCCGGCATGCCGATCTTTTTTGCCAAAGGCAATCACCGGGCCGATAACGCTACGTCGACCTTACTTCTGACGGATACCAATAATTCCTTGAAGCCCTGGCCCAACGGGGAAGTCACCAAGGGAAAGATGCATGTGGTCGCCGGAGACAAGAGCTCCGACGTGATACCGGAGCTCGATCCCCGGCCCGACGACTATTATATTCCCAAGTATCGCTGGAGCGCCTTCCACCAAACCTACTTGGATTTAGCCCTGCGCTCGCGTGGCATCGACACGATCATAATTTCCGGCGGCTCCACAGACGTCGGAGTAACGTCTACGGTTTACTCCGGCAGAGATCTGGACTACAACATGATCGTTGTGCGGGATGCCTGTGGCACTTCTCATGATCAGCGCGCCCACGACGTGTTGATGGATCTCATTTTTCCGCGGATGTCGCGCGTGAGAACCACCGACCAAGTTCTAGAGATGATTCAGAAGGCAAAAGAATAACCGAAACGGAGTGCTGCGGTACTGGAGTATTGCGTTCAGAAGCCATCACTCCATTACTCCATCACTCCAGCAACCCAAAGGAGAACCCCCATGGCAACCAACGGCAAACTGCCCGTCGGCGTAAGTCAAAAAATCAAACAAATCGGCAGAATGGATCTCCCCGGTGGAGGCTCCATTGTCGTGGAGAACGGTTACGCATATGTCGGCCACATCGAACCGCCTCACGGCACGTCGATTATCGACGTCCGAGACCCCAAGAATCCCAGGCTTGTTTCGCAACTCGAAGTGCCGGAGGGTATTCACTCTCACAAAGTTCGCGTGAGCGGCGATGTGATGCTCATCAACTATGAGCGCTACCGAAACAAGAACGAACCCCAAGGCGGCCTAAAAGTCTTTGACATCTCAGACCGTACGAAGCCGCGCGAGATTGCGTTCTTCAAAGCTGCCGCCAAGGGCGTGCACCGATTTACCTTCGACGGGCGCTATGCCTATCTTTCGCCCCATATGGAAGGCTACGTCGGCAACATTGCGTTGATCCTGGACGTAAAGAACCCTGAGAAGCCGGAGGAAGTCGGCCGCTGGTGGATGCCGGGCCAATGGGTGGCCGGCGGAGAAAAGCCCACGTGGCACGGCACCGATCACCGTTGCCATCATCCGATTCGAAAGGGCAACCGGCTTTACATAAGTTACTGGCACGGCGGCTTCGCCATCGTCGATATCTCGGACATGAGTAAACCCAAAACCCTGAGCATACTCGATTGGAGCCCTCCCTATCCTTGCCCGACTCACACGACGTTACCTTTGGCAAACAAGATCATGGACCGGGACTTCATGATCGTGACGGACGAGGAAGTCGGCGAGAAACTCATGCCGACCCCCAACGCTTTCCTTTGGGTGGTGGATATTACCGAAGAAACTCGCCCCATGCCCATTGCAAATTTCATGATCCCTTACGACGGCGAATTCAAACCAGGCAGCCGCTTCGGTGCTCATCAACCGGCGGAACAAGTTTACGACAATATTCACTATGTCACCTGGTTTGCCGGCGGCCTGCGCGCCCTAGACCTCTCAAACCCCTTCGCCCCCAAAGAAGTCGGCTATTACGTTCCCATGCCGGGTAAGGGACAAACGGCGGTCCAGAGTAATGACGTTTTTCGCGCGGACGACGGTAAGCTTTACCTCATCGATCGCTTGGATGGGCTGGAGATACTGGAACCGCAGATTTAGATACGAATAATCGTTCAAGTAGTTCAAAACGTTCAAGCCGTTCAAACCGTTAGCGTAACGCGGAGTTTCAAATCCGCGTTCTAGCATGCGGACATGAATGCCGCGCTGCTTTTTCTCATAAACGTTTTGAACGACTTGAACTATTTGAACGTTTTGAACTTTCTTTTGCTATGAAATTATATAACGTCGCCTACTCCGGCAACTCATACAAAGTTCGGCTGCTTTTGGCTCAACTCGGAATTGCCTGTGAGATCGTCGAAGTCGACATCTTGAGAGGCGCAAGCAGGACGCCGGAGTTTCTGAACATCAATCCCAACGGCCGCACGCCGGTGCTGGACGATGACGGCTTCGTGCTAGCCGAATCGAACGCAATTCTTACTTACCTTGCGCGGGGCACGAAATTTCTTCCCGACGACCGACAGAAATTCGCGCTGGTTTTCCAGTGGCTGTGCTTCGAACAATATAGCCACGAACCCTACATCGCCACCTCGCGTTTTTGGCTGCAACACAAGCCCGATACTACGGAAAGATTAGCCGTGCTGGCGGCCCGGCGCGACGGCGGCTGGGCGGCGCTCAAAGTCATGGAAGACCACTTGGGTAAGAATGATTTCTTCGTCGGCGACTACAGCATCGCCGACATCGCTCTGTTCGCCTACACTCATGTCTCCCATGAAGGTGGCTTCCCCCTCGACGATTTTCCAAAGATCCAGGGCTGGATCGAACGGGTGAAGGCGGAGCCTGGGTTCATCCCGATGAGCTGAAAAATAAGTTGCGTTGTGTAACGCCATCATCCAGAGAATCTAAAGCGGCTTCCCACATTCGCCGCAATATCTCGCCACAACCCGTGGCTGGCCCGGCACCTGGTAGCGCCGGACGCGGTTTGGATAATGACCGTGTCTCTTGAAGTGGTCTTGACAC
>JAHKKJ010000581.1 GCA_020027655.1 Deltaproteobacteria bacterium
TGTGAAAAAATTCGTGATTTGGAAAAAGGCGCCTCAGAATCATTGAGAAATTTTTTGAACAAATCCATTTTCGCCTATTTCTTCACAGCTTCAGGGGGATGAAAGGGGGATTTCTGGATTCTTTGCGAGCTTAGCGGCTTGGCGGGAAAACATTTCTTGAACTCTTTCTGTCAACCATTTTAAACGGAAGAATCCACAGACGCGGGCCGGGCTAACTGATCAGGTATTCACACATTTCGCGACTTAACCCACCGAACGCGGCTTTGGGTCAGGCCCAAGCCCGCCAGCAGCGCCGCCATTCGAATCGGTGTGCCGATGCCTTCGACCACCGGTACGCCGAGTTGTTTTTGAAGCCAATCGGCTTTGATATGCACCGGACATTGGCTGATGCCCATCGGGTAGATCACTTCTGCGCCCTGCTCGACCAGTCTTTTGGCTTCGTTCACAAAGTTATCCACGACTTCGTCATGGTGCGCAGCCAAATCCGGCAGGTCAAAACCGCTGACGCCGAAGCCGACCAAGCGATGCTCCATTCCATAGCGCCGAATAATCGCCCGTGAAAAGGTGACCAAGCTTGGATGATAAACCATGACGCCGAATCTGTCGCCGATCAGAGATGCGACATGGAGACAGGCTTCGGTGGGACCAACGACAGGAATATCGACCGCCGACTTTCCCCCGTCCACGCCCAAGTCAAGTGTGCCTAGAGGGACCACGGCGTCGTAACCTTCTTTCTCTGCGCGTTTGAAAGCGTCGATAAATGCCGGTGCCACCAGCTGAATTTCCGTCGGCGTCATCCCGTAAAAATACGGGCTGGCGGCGACATCGACGATCCCGACTTGAATCTCCGGCGTCGAGTACGACAACGCCACATCAGCGCGTCGTTTATGCTCTTCGGGCGGATACCCGCCGATGACAAATCCGACACGAATCATATCACGCCCCTCGATGGCGGTTTGCGCGTTACAGCTGGCCGATATGCAATAGCTGGCGCGCGTTGCCGCCGTATATTTTTGCCAAATCCGTCTCGCTCAACCCTGACTCTTGGACCACCCCGACGGCATGTTCAGTGTACTGCTTTCCCTCTTGCCCGAGCCCGAAGGGATAGTCCGTGCCGAATACGATTTGTTCGGAACCAAACATTCTGGCAACGCAGGCGACTATGGCTTCATCAGTCGGTCCCGCCGTATCGTAAAAGAGTTGGCCAAAATAATGACTGGGTTTGTACTCGCTTTTACCCTCGCGAAAAGCTCTCTCGATTCTACGGGCTAGAAAGGGGATGGCTCCGCCGACGTGGGCCGCAATGATTTTGAGGTTTGGATATTTGTCGAAGAACCCTCCTAGTGCGAGTCTCGATAACGCAAAGGTCGTATCCACCGGTAGCCCGATGAGGTGATCGAGACGGTAAACGTTCCACTCTTTGGGCAACGGCCGCTCCAGCGGATGAAGAAACATTGCCAAAAAACTTGCATTGGCGTAGGCAAAGAAAGGCGCGAACTCGGGTTCATCCAGCGCGCGTTCTCGAATATGGGTGCAGAGAGTAATACCGGAAAATCCCGGCAAACGCCTTGCTCTCTCTAGCTCTTTGCAAGCCTGGTCAGGGTCCATCATCGGAATGGATGCGAACATCCTGAAACGTTCTGGATGCTTTGCGCATATTTCCGCGTATTCATCATTAGCGACCTGGGACATTTCAACCGCTGGCTGGCGATTTCCCCAATCGAAGTACTCGTACATCTGGGGCAATGATAAAACCTGTAACGTGACACCCCAGCGATCCATTTCACCCAAGAATCTACTCTCATCCCATTCCCAGATGCTTCTTATGGCAAGCGGTCGAGATACGTTTTTTCTCAGCACCCTCGTAAACTCGGGCGTAAAGGCATGGGCGTGAACATCTATCCTCACCCTGCTCGCATCGGTGAATTTCGTTGTCATGAGCTTAGACCTCGCTATTTATTCCAATCCGACAAAACCTACGCCGCGTGAGCAATGCGCAAGGGCGGTGAGACCGGAAGCCGTGGGCACCTGAGCGTGCAGGGCGCTTGCAGGCACCGGCCCCACGAATCATCACCCTTAGGGGATTGCGGGGTGGCCTTCAAGGCACTGTCCCATTGTCCACGGCTGTAGGGCTCATCGCCCTTGTCGCTTCAAAATAATGTCGACTTAGGGTTTGAAGAACCCTTTATCCGCTAACTCTTTAACAAAGCTTGCGTCAAAGACATCTTCCATCCGCAGCGAAGCTACCTTGGAGTTTCTTGGCGCCAACATATCAAAGACGAGCTTGAAGCCTTTCTCCGTCGGCAATGGAATTTTCTCATAAACGTGGTCTTTGACGTACTGCCACTGGCGCTCCAACAGCTCCTTGTTCGGATTTCTCAAATTGCGCGCTGTGATCGCAATCGACTCTTCTTTGTTTTGCTGGAAGAATCGAACCCCTCTCATGTATCCTCTGATCATCGCCAGCACCGCGTCGCGATTGGCCTGCGCGTATCTCCTCGTTGTAAATATGGCGGTAAATGGAAAATCCACGCCGAGCTCCGTCAGGTCTACAACTTTGTGAAGACCGGCGCCCGCGCCGATAAACGTTGCCCCACCAATGTTTGCGGCGTCTATGGAACCAGAACGAAGAGCAGCGAGGCGTTCCGCCGACCCGCCAACCTGAAGTCGCACCACACTCGCCGGATCGACTCCCAAATGTTCCAGGGCAATTCGCGTGGCGACCTCATCGGAACCGCCGACAGAACCTATGCCAATCTTCTTCCCCTGCAGATCGCTAGGCCTTTTCACCGGCTCCCGCGCAACGAAGGTATAGTCCAACCGGTTCATCGGCACCGCCACGATGACCGCGTCTTCTCCTGCCGCCCTTGCGGATATCGGACCCGCGGATCCCGCGATGCCGGCTTGAACCTCTCCCGCCAAAAGCGATTGTACTCCCCTTATGTTTCCCTGAATGTAGGTGATCTCGACCTCAACTCGCTCGTCTCTGAACAGTCCTTTGTCACGTGCGATCCATAATGGCGCGAAATCAATGACGATGCTAGGAATGGCCACGCGCATTTTCTTTAACGGCTCTGCTCCGATGGCCATTCCAGGCGCCAACAAAAAAAAGGAATAACAAGCAGCGACGATCGCTGCTCCCCAACTGACTTTTCCCATGCGACGTTTGGTCATGCTGCTCCTCCCCTCGTACGTCGGTAAACCTTGAATTCTTCGCCTCACAAGTGCTCTAATGAGTTGTCGCCCCCTAACATTGGCTTGGATACGGAGGCGACGAAAAGAAACATTACTCTTCCGGATTTGCCGGGAAAAGCGCGCAAATGTTAACAACAAAGTTGCAGAGGGTTGACTAATCGATGCCGCCATGGACCGTTTTCGAACCATGCAGAGCTTTGTCGAAGTCATCAATCTTGGCAGCTTCTCCGAGGCCGCCAAGATTCTCGGCCTGTCGCGCGCGCTGATTTCGCGCCATATTACAGATTTGGAGAAACACCTTGGAGTTCGGCTGCTGACGCGCACGACACGCCGCATTACGCTGACGGAGGCGGGGGCGGAGCATTTCAATTTTTGCCAGCGGGTCATCAAAGAGATCGAAGCGCAAGAAACTTCGCTCAAACAGTTGCAAAAGGAGCCCGCCGGCTCGCTAAAAATTCTCG
>JAHKKJ010000582.1 GCA_020027655.1 Deltaproteobacteria bacterium
TGCGGCAGAGCGGCGCCTCCAGATCGGCTTCGTGAGTATCGTCCCTGGAGTCGCACCGTTGTGGGTGGCCACTGACCGAGGATTCTTCGCACAGGAAGGTTTGGACCCCGAGCTAATCTTCATCGGAAGTGCCCCGACGATGGTAGCCTCTATGATGGCTCGCGAGGTCCCCCTTGCGCAGACGGCCGGTACCGCGGTCGTGTCGGCGGTCGCGGGTGGAGCGCCGCTTAAGATTCTCATGACTTTCAGCAACAGGTTGTCGTCAGATTTAGTGGCGCGTCCAGGCATCACTCGCCCCGAAGACCTCAAGGGTAAACGCGTGGGTGTTCAGAGCATGGGCGGTGGGATCTGGATGCAGGCGCTTTTGGCCTTAGAACACCTCGGTCTGGAGCCCGTGAGGGACCGGCTCCACATCCAGGTGATCGGACCCCAGCCCCAGCTCGCGAAGGCTCTTGAAACTGGAGCTATCGACGTTACGGTGCTACCGACCCCGTTTAGTCAATCTCTGAAAGCCCGCGGGTATCCCGTTCTGCTAGAGATGCGGAACGTCAACATTCCCCTCACACTCAACAGCCTTATTGCTCTGAAGGAGACCGTTGAGCAATCGCCCCAGCTTGTCGAGCGAGTGCTGAAGGGGCTTTTGCGCGCGCTGGTTTTCATCCATAACCCAGGAAATCGTGAGCGGGTTACCCAGACACTGGCGCGGCGCCTCCGGGTGGACCAACGGGGTGCCGAGGAAGCGTATCGGGCAGCCCTGGAGTCACTTGAGCGAAAACCGTACCCGTCGGCTGAAGGTCTTCTAAACATCCGACGCATGCTTGCACGATCTAACCCGAGGGTGGCGACAATCCAGGTCGAAGATGTGATGGATACGCGCATTCTCCGGAAGCTGGACGACAGCGGCTTCATAGACGCGCTCTACAGTGGCCCCGGTGCCCGATAAGAGACGCGAAATTCTCTCCGCCGCTGGTCGAAAATGGCTGAAGATCAGGGAGGCCAGCAGGAGGTTGGGATCAAGTAATTTTAGATTTTCGATTTTTTTCGATTGAACGCAAAATCACAAATGCCGAATTCATACTGGAAGCGTTAGCCGGTAGCGACAAACGGAGAGGTGTCTTATGAAGAAGATTTTTCTGGCTTTGCTCAGCATTTGTGTTCTCCATGCGTCGGCCCACGCCGCAGATAAAATCAAGATCGGAGTTCCGGAACTCAACGCTCAATTTTTGCCTCTCGCTTTGGCAGAAAAGAAGGGTTTCTTTCGAGCGGATGGACTTGAGGGAGAGGTCATCCGGATAAATCCCACGGTTGCACTCGCAGCATTAGTCAGCGGAGAGCTTGATTACTGGACGGTCATTGGGAATTCGGTCGCGGCAACGATGCAAGGAGCTCCGCTCAGAGTCCTGGCCTGTTACGTGTCTGGCTCCCCCAGCGCGCTGATCGTACGCCCTGAATTTAAATCCGTTCAAGAGCTTAGAAGTAAAGCAATTGGACTTAACACCTCCGGCGGCGCTCTTGAGTCCATGGCAAGGTTGATCTTCAAGCACTTTGGCCTTGATCCGGACAAGGAGATAAAGTTTCTTGCCTTGGGCACCAGCGAACGCCGCCTTTCCGCTATGCAGCAGGGGTTGACCGCCGGCACTCTGGGCTCTCCCCCGTTGGACTTTCTCGGCAAGAAGATGGGGTTTGTCGTGCTTGCGCGGGCCCACGAACTTTTCAGTTACCCCACGAGCGGGGTAGTAACCAGCGTGAAGAAGATTAAAGAAAAGCCGGAGGAGATCAAGCGGGTGATAAAGGCGGGGATTAAGGCTACTCGCTATATCCGTCAGAATCGCGAGGGCACGATTCAGTTAATGACGGAGTGGATGAAGGCAAGGCCGATCGATGCGGAGATGACGACAGCCTCCTATGAAAGCGTCTTAAAGCTTTTTAACGATGACGGAAGTGTGCCCGAAAAGGGACTGCTCCTGGTAATTGACGAGCTAAAAAAGCTTGCCAAGATGGAGCGTGAGATTTCTCCGAGCGAAGTCGCGGATCTCTCGATTCTCAAAGAGGCGCAGCAGGAGTTGGGGATTAAGTAATTTTAGATTTTGGATTTTCGATTCCGTCCAACAAACTGGAAGGGTTAGAGGTAAAAAAGATCAGGCAAATGTGAAGCAATGTGACGAAGGAGGATCTTAAAATGAACTTCTATGATCACCCACAAACGTTGCTCGAAAATCGGTACTCTAGGCTCGTTTTCCGTAAGTTTCTTGCGATGGCTTTGACGGTAGTCCTGTTAGGTTTCAGTGCCGAGGCCTTTGCTCAACCCATCAAGCTAGGCTACGCGGCTCTCTCGGCCGGTCAGGTTACTGCATGGATGGCAAAGGAAGGCGGGTATCTCTCAAAATATGGCATAGAAGCGGATCTCATTTACATTCCTGCAATCGCAGCCACTCAGGCACTGATCGCGGGTGAAATTCAGCTGGCTCAAGTAACGGGGGTCTCTACTGCCGGGGCTATCTTAGCAGGGGCAGACGTGAGAATCGTAGCCAGCTCGCTCAACCGGCTCGTCGGGTTTATTTACGCCCGTCCGGAAATTAAGAGTCCCGAGCAGCTCAAAGGGAAAAAACTTGGGATATCGCGGTTTGGCGCCTTGAGCGATACGGCAGCGGCCATTTTTCTTGAGCGTTTCGGCCTGAAGCGGGGCACGGACGTGGCCATCATCCAGTTGGGCGGCCTACCTGAGATTGTCACGGCGATGGAAAGAGGTGCCGTCCAAGCCGGCTTTGCCTCTCCTCCCAATTCGAGTCGCGCCAGGCGGCTCGGCATGAGAGAGCTTTTCGATCTCGACGCGCTCGGCCTGGAGCTGCAGCAGACTTGTATCACGGTTACTACGAAATACTTGCGCGAGCGGCGGCCTTTGGTAAAGTCCTTTGTCCAAGCTTACGGTGAGGGTCTTCATCGTTTTGTGACTGACCGGGATTTTTCCGTTCAGGTGATGAAAAAGTATTTGAGAGTAGATGAAAAAGATTTATTGGAAGATGCCTACGCCGCTTACTCACCAAGAGTCCAAAAAATCCCGTACCCGACGCTTAAGGGCATACAGTTTATTTTAGATGAAATGGCTGAAAAGCAGCCGCAGGCAAGAAAAGCAACTCCAGAGAGTTTCGTCGATCTTTCACTGCTTCAAGAAATCGAACAGAGCGGTTTTTTCAAGCAGCTCTGGAAAAACTAGACAAAGATATAAATCGGAAAAAAGACGGCTCCCGCAAAGACGCAAAGCACGCCAAGTATAAACAAATTGCAAATTCGAAACTCGAAATCCGAAATTCGAAACAATTTCAAATGATCAAAAATCAGAAAGTTCCAAACCAGCCGGTTTCGGATTTCGTAATTGGAATTTAGGTTTTGGATTTGTTTCGGATTTCGATATTCGGATTTCGGATTTTGCTTCGCTGGTGTCTTAGTTGGCGCGATAAACTTTCTTGACCTCGTTCCGTTAAACATTTAAAAGGTAAGAAACGGAAAAAAGGGCAAAGAAGAAGGAGGTAGACAATGGCACGAATTCGACATATCGCGATCGCCACTCGGGATCTAGAGGCGACGACGCAGTTCTACATTGAGGGCCTCGGCTTGAAGCAAGTGGGTAAGGTCAATACCCCGACTTC
>JAHKKJ010000583.1 GCA_020027655.1 Deltaproteobacteria bacterium
CGTCTTTGCCGCAGTGACTGACCCGCTAGGGTATGGCATCATCAGCAGCCTCGCTCGGCCTGGCGGCAACCTCACGGGGACAGCACTGGGGGTCGGAGAGGGATTCAGCGGAAAATGGGTCGAGCTGCTCAAGGAGACCGTCCCGAAGGTCGCAAGGATGGCCGTCCTCCGGAATCCAACCCACCCGCTCGCCGAGGTTTTTCTGAGAGAAATGCAGGCGGCGGCCCGGGCCTTGGGCGGCGTAAGGCTCGATTTCTTTGAGGCGCGAGATCCCAGTCAGCTTGACAGCGCGCTTTCCAGGATGGAGAAGCAACGGGCCGGGGCTCTCATTGTAACCCCAGATCCTCTCTTCTCGAGCCAACGAAGGCGTATCCTGGATTTTCTGGCACGACGTCGTTTGCCGTCGATGTTCGTTTCCAGCGAGTATGTGGACGCCGGAGGCCTCATGGCCTACGGGCCGAACTTTCTCGACTAGTTGGTCATCAATCTGAAAGCGGCCAAGCAGATCGGCCTGACGATTCCTCCGAACGTGCTGGCGAGAGCGGATAGAGTCATTAAATAATTTTAGATTTTCGATTGCCGATTTTGGATTAGGGAGAAAAACGGAGTAAGGGGAAAAGATATCGTTGGAGCAGGTTATAGATCGTTGGGGCAACCGGATTACACTAACGGATGAACGGTGGCAGCATATTGTGGAATGGCATCCCGAACTTGAAGAATTTAAGGAGAATGTCTTGGAGACGATTCGAAAAGGGCGACGTAGACAGGACCCTATTGATCAGCAAAAATATAAGTACATTTATGCGGTCAGAAGGTTTGCCGTTTGGTTTGACACATATCGTCGTAGTTGCAAGGTTAGCAGCTAGGAAGTTTGTTCTAACGGCTTATGGAATCGAAAGGTAGCGACGATGCGAAAAAAAATCCAGTTTCATTATGATCGGGAAGCCGATGTGCTCTATCTTTCGGTCGGAAGGCCACAACGCGCTAAGACGGTCGAGATGGGAGAAGACTTTATTCTGAGATTACATCCCAAAACGGCGGTGGTAGTAGGGATGACAATTGTTGACTTCTCGAAGCACTTTCCGCAGCTGAAACCACGGCTCGACTTGCCGGTTAATGGCTCCTTTGATCCAGCGCGGCTCCTCGAGCAGGTGCTTACATCTCATCCGTAATAGGAGCAGGCGAGAAGAGAATCGAAAATAGGTAGGTTATGCCGAACAAAATTCTAATCGTCGATGACGAACCGTTCAATCTCGATCTGTTGGAGCAAGAGCTCGAGGACCAAAACTATACCATCGAGCGCGCCAACGACGGGGCCGAAGCATTGGACAAAGTTCCCTCCTTCCTGCCGGACCTCATCCTCCTCGATTATATGATGCCCAAGATGAACGGCCTCGAAGTCCTCAGGCGCCTGAGAGAAGATGCCCAGCACAAGAGTATTCCCGTGATTCTACTGACGGCGAAAGCCACCCAGGAAGACAAAGTTCGCGGCCTCGACGCCGGCGCGGACGACTACGTGATCAAGCCCTTCGATTCCTTCGAGCTTTTGGCGCGGGTGCGCGCGATGATGCGGATCAAACAGATGCATGACACGTTGGATGAATGGAATCGCTCTCTCACCGAAAAGGTCAAACAGCAGGTCGACGAGCTGCAACGGGTGAACCGGCTCAAACGCTACCTGTCCCCGCAGATTGCCGAAACGATCCTGGGAGAAGATGAAAATCTTTTCAAAAGTCACCGCCGTGAAATTACTGTCGTCTTCCTCGACCTGCGGGGTTTCACGGCATTTTCGGATAGCGCCGAACCGGAAGAAGTCATGGAAGTGCTACGCGGCTATCATGCCGCGATGGGCAAACTCATTTTTGACTTTGGCGGAACCTTGGAGCGTTTCGCGGGTGACGGCATCATGATTTTCTTTAACGATCCGATTCCGTGCGACGATCATACCGAGAAAGCGGTCCGCATGGCCTTGGCTATGCAAACCAAGGTTGAAGAACTTCGCGGCGAGTGGCTCAAAAGAGGGTACGAGCTTGATTTGGGAATGGGCATGGCCGCCGGGTATGCCACCCTCGGTAATATCGGCTTTGAAGGACGCATGGACTACGGCGCCATCGGCAATGTCACCAATCTCGCCGCGCGCCTCTGCTCGGAGGCAAAGGCCCGTCAGATTCTCACCAACCAGAGGACCTTGAGCAAGATAGAAAATCTGGTCGATTATGAGCCCCTGGAAGAGCTCCAATTAAAGGGTGTCGCCCGCCCGGTGGCAGCCTTTAATATCGTGAAACTGAAGGCTTGATGCTGGCCTATGGCTTATAGCTTAGGGCCCATGGTTCCTCGTTCCATTGATATGCCATACGCCATAAGCCATCGGCGATTTTCCCGGAACTTGACCTGCCTCTCTCATCCGCCCTAGAATCCCGGCTGCATGCCCAACCGAATCTTGATCGTCGATGATGAGCCGCTGAATCTGGATCTCTTGGACCAGGAGCTGGCAGACATGGGCCATGTAACCGAACGGGCCCTCGACGGTTCCGAAGCGCTTTTGAAACTCGACACGGCCAATCCAGATCTCGTTTTACTGGATTATCAGATGCCAGGAATGAACGGCATTGAGGTCCTTCGAGAAATCCGCCGGCGAGACCAGAATCTACCGGTGGTCATCATCACCGCTTACGGTACCATTGAACGAGCCGTGGAGGCCGTGAAGGCGGGAGCCAACGACTTCATTACCAAACCCTTCGATCCGGAGCATCTCGCTTTGGTGGTCAAAAAAGCGTTGGAACGAGCGCAGCTCCAATCCGAAGTGGAATTTTTCGCCCAAGAGCTTAGCGGGCGCTACCGACTCGTCGCGGGGAAAAATGCTTTGATGGTGCAGACAGTAGAGGAAGCAAAAAAGGCGGCCGCCAGCAAGTCCACAGTCCTGCTTCTGGGTGAGAGCGGCACCGGCAAGGAAATCTTCGCCCGCGCGATTCACGATTGGAGCGACCGGAGGTTGAAGCCCTTCATTGCCATCAACTGTGTCGGACTCGCCAAAGAGCTTTTGGAGAGCGAGCTATTTGGGCATGAGAAAGGCGCCTTCACCGGGGCCCACCAACTCAAAAAGGGGAAAATGGAACTGGCCGACGGCGGTACTGTGTTCCTGGACGAGGTCGGCGATATCGCCCCGGAGCTTCAGACCAAGCTCTTGCGATTTCTTCAGGAGCGCGAATTCGAACGGGTAGGCGGAACCGAGCCTATCACCGTGGACGTGAGAATCATTGCGGCGACGAATCGCGACCTTGACCAGTCGGTCAAGAACCGCACCTTTCGTGAAGATCTCTATCATCGCCTGAATGTTATCGCGATTACGCTGCCCCCTTTGCGAGAGCGAAAGGAGGATATCTCGATCCTGGCGAACTACTTCCTGCAACGGTTCTCGTCGGAAGCGAAAAAGAATTTCTCGGAAATCGCCGCGAGCACGCACGAAAAGCTTTTGGCTTACCGCTGGCCGGGGAACGTGCGCGAGCTGGCCAACGTTATCGAACGAGCGGTTGTTTTAGGGGACGGCCCGATTCTGGCAGTTCATCATCTTCCGGTCAGGGTCATCGGCGGGCAACCGAGCAACAAGATTGAAGAATTGTCCTACCACAACGCCATCAATA